>JBFFNJ010000028.1:0-14254 GCA_041563215.1 Candidatus Deferrimicrobia bacterium
AAACTCTTCTATTGCCAATCCCTCTCTCGAAAAAAATACTCAAGAGGCAATTAAAAATCTTGATTGACAAGAGATTTCATTCCGATGTAGTTATTGTTGATAATGAATAATATGAAAAATTATCGACAAAAAGGGTAAAATATTTCTTATTTCGTGGGAAACGAGCGAAGCAAAGACAAAAAATCTATTTGAATCAGAGAGTTTTTATTAGTTAGGGAAAGGGCATGTTATTTGATATGACTTGGAGAGAGAATCAAAACAAAAATGTGGAATGAAACGGAAATAAAACAGATCGTCAACGATTTTTACGTTGACTTTCCGCCCGAGATGGATGAAAAGGAGCTTTCCAGCCTCGGAGTCCATATCAATGCGCTCTTAAAATACCCTCTGTTTCTCAATTTCAGCAATGAGGAGGAATTTTATTCGAATTTTTCTAACTACCTGATTGAGATTGTTCCTCACGTCTCAGGTGTTATCACATTTACGTTCAATGATCTCGGTGGAGATTTCCTGGTTCACACCGGGGGCAACGTTGAAACTGAGGTCATTTCGTCACCCTATGGCGAATACTTTCCCCTCAAGGCGGTACAATTAGCAAAAAAACCGCTCATGTTCGTAAAGGGTAGACATCAGGTTGTTGACCAGGTGCTTGAAGATCTGAAATCAAGCTCACTTGCCGTATTTCCGGTGAGAATTGACAACGTGTTCAAGGGCGCCACTGGCTTCGTGGCGAATGTCGGCCACGTTTTCACGCCACTTGAGATCAAGATCTTGTGGAACCTGTCATTTTATGGAGATCTGTTCTCAAAGATTACTGAGAGCACAAAATCGCTCCTTTACTATGCCCTTTATGACCCCCTTACTTCGCTCTTCAACAGAAGAATATTTCACGAGAGGATTGAGCAGGAAGTCCTGAACTCGAGAAGGACAGGAAAAGCCGTCACCATTCTCTTGACGGATCTTGATAATTTCAAGGCGTATAATGAACGGTACAACAGCACATTTGGTGATCTTGCCCTCCAGGAGGTGTCAGATATTCTGAAAGATTCGATCAGGGAAGTTGATACCGTGGCAAGGATCGGATCGGATGAATTCGGCCTGATTCTTCCCAGTACCGGATCGAGCGAATCCCTGGTTGTTGCAGAAAGGATTCTGGGAAAAGTTGCAGACCACACGTTCAATGATGACATGTACCAGAGAAATCAGAAGATGACGATAAGCATCGGCGCGGCGGCATTCCCCCAGGATGCCTACGGCGGGAAAGACCTCATTCAAAAGGCAGAGTCTGCCCTCAATACTTCACAAAAGCTGGGAGGAAACCGTATCGTCAGAAATGAGGATCTCATTCTTTTGAAAATGGGGTCAGAGCCTATTGAACAGGAGATACAACCGCAGAGCCTTTTTGAGGCAGTGCGGACCGTCTTTAACTTCGATAAGTTCATGTCCGTGCTGCTCCAGATCTCAATGGATGGTGTTTTTGCCGACAGGGGTTCATTCTTTGTGAAGGATTTCGAGGAGTCGGAATATATTCTCCTCGTTAAAAAGGGTTTCAGCACGGATGGAAACGATACGGAAAAGAAAATATATGGTGGGGAGATCATCAAGAGAATCGTCAAAAAGGGTCAACCCTTCCTGTACGATGAGGGATTGAATGCTGAAATAGGGGAATACCTCAAGAAAGAGGGTTTTTACAACGATTCCTTCATATCCATTCCATTAAAGAGCAACGGCGATGTTATCGGGGTTCTGAGCTTTTCCAACAAGAGAGGGGGGGGGAAATTCAGCCAGGAGGACATAGAAAAAATCAATCCCATGGTCGCCAGCGTTGCCGATGTCCTGGACGAAGGCCTCCAGTTCAAAAGGAGCCTCAGATCCTTTGGCGAAATATCGGTTTCCGCCATGTCCAAGGCCTTCGAAATGAAATATCCTTTCTATAGAAATCACTCCAGCGAGGTTGCACGCCTCTGTGTGGAACTTGGAAAGAAGATCGGTTTAGATAAAGTTCAAATCGAGCAGCTTCAAACCGCCGGGCTGGTACATGACGTGGGCATGATATGCGTGCCCTCGCTGATAATGAACAAGAAGGAGACCCTGGAAGAGAGCGAGAAGCACTTTGTCAGAAAACACCCCTACATCGGATGGAAAATGCTCGAAAGCGTTCCTGAGTTTGATGATATACGAAGGATCGTCCTGTATCACCACGAGAGAGCCGATGGAAGCGGGTATCCCTTCGGGCTCAAAGCCAATGAGATACCTATACAGGCAGCCGTACTTGCAATATCGGAGTTTTTTGCCTCGATAACTTCACCCCGGCCGTTCAGGGAAGCAAAGTCCACGGAAGAGGCGGTAATGCTCCTGCGGGAATATGAGGGCAGCTTCTTTGAGAGCCACCTCGTTAAGAACCTGATCACTCTGGTTCAATAAAGGGGGGCCGAATCCGGGGGTTGTTTTTCTTTCATCTATCGAGCAAGGATATTTCATACATTTCCGATCTTTCAGATTCTTTGCGCTATAATTGAAACATAACTCATTACGCGTCAATCTAAGAGTAAAATTCATTTCCTGAAAATGGAAAAGGGAAACAACGGGTATTCTGTGCAACGTGAAGATACCGGTAACGCCGAGAGGGTTTCGGGAAATAAAGTTAGATATTAGGCAAAAGCATGAGGATCAAGAAAAGCGCAGGAAAACTTGTTTTGAGCCCGAAGTTGCTGCACCATCTATTCGGTAATTCCCGAATGATCCCCCGTAGGCTCGAGTTTGACTACATAAGACAGACGCTGACGATTACGCGGGGTAAATTGAAAGGGAAAAAGAATACCGTTCCCTTTTCCAGCATCAGAAAAATCTATCACAGAATTTATGGCCAGGAGGATAATTTCATCGTCGATCAAAGAGGAAACAACAGCGGTGGTCAGTCTTCTCTCTCTATAGTTTTTCTCGATATCATAGACATGCCCAATGAGACTATTTACATGGAAAGCTACGAAAGGGCCGGCAAGGCCACGAAAGAGGCAAGGCAGATTATTTCGAGAATACAGGGGATAGTCGATGAGATCGCCCACTTTATCTGGAAACCCGTGGTTATCGAATGCAAGGAGATCGGGTTCTTCGTTGACATGGAAAAGAAGCTGATGCTCTTTCGCGGGCAGTCTATTCCTCTGAGCAGTATATGGCTGGTCCAGACCGTAGAGACTGACAGGGGCTACTACGCCGTAGAGGTTTATACGAATGCGGGAGACGTGTACCTCACTGCAGAAGGCCTGGATAAAACCATTCATATATCTGATACGGTCAAGCTGGTAACCGATAGGGCAAGCCTCCCGTTTCAGCTGGTTCGCAACAGGGACAACCACTATCCATTCGGTGACCTGCCATATCAGGAAAAATTCGACGCCCCGAGTAAAAAAGATAAGGCGCGCATGCTCATGAAAAGGTTGCTGACTGACGGGAAGGAGAAGGGCAATGGAAAGGCACTGGAAGCAAAGGGAGGTTGAACGGGTTTTCCAGAACAGTATATTTTCCGTCTATCACAAAAGGTATCTCCTCCATCCTCGAGACGCGGAGGGAACCTTCGCAACGATCGATACGTGCGATTGGGTAAACGTCATTCCCGTTACCGATGAGGGAAACATCATCCTCATAAAACAGTTCCGTCACGGAATCGAAGGAACAACGGTCGAGATACCCGGCGGCGGGATAGACGCAGGTGATGGTGACCCGCTTGACGCGGCGAAAAGGGAACTGGAAGAGGAAACGGGGTTCATGGCCCGAAGATGGGATCATCTGGGCTGCGTGACCCCAAACCCCGCAATACTCAACAATTACTGCCACACCTATCTGGCGAGAGGCCTGGAGGGTGGCGGCAAGAAATCAGCTGATCAGATGGAGTACATAGAAGTATTTCAGGCCGGCCCTTCCGCTGTAAAAAAAATGCTCCTGGATGGCACGATAACTCATGCACTCGTCCTCGCAGCATTCGGCCACTACTTTCTCCGCGGATACGAACTCTGATATCACACCCATTTTATCGCGATATTCACAATTCCCCGTCCTAAACACCGGTCTAAAACCGCACCATCCTGTAACCAGGAGACATAATCTGTGTTTCATGGTTTAGAAAGGAGATGTTGCGGGTGCATATGCCGTCAATTTTAAACGATATTCTGAATATGGATGAAACCTTTTTCGTCGAATAGGAAACCGGGAAGGAGAAATGAGATGAAAAGACATCTGATCATATTCCTGCTTGTTCTGGTCATGTGTTTGCCGGTGCCTGCTATCGGAGACACGGGGAAGGAGCTTTTTTATTCCAGAACCAATTCGGTACTCCGGGTCAGGGAGGCGAAGGGTTCAGCTTCGTTCAGTGCCGGTTCTGAAAGGGGATGGGAAGATGTGTACGAAAATATGCCGTTAACGGAGGGATACAGCATTCTTACGGGAAATAGCGGATTTGTCGATGTGGAATTAGATTCGGAGACGTTTATTCGTATGGCAGAAGGATCGGAGTTACGGCTGGTCTCAATTCGTGAGGGACGGGTAGTAATCAGATACGTGGAGGGCAGCATCTATGCGAGCCGGCTTTCTGATAGGGTTCCCGGGCACATTATTTTTGAACTCGGTATCCATGGAACGATTCATTTTTCCGGGCAGGGAGCGTTGCGGATCGACGAAGAGCCGGGTGGGACAGTAACGGTTGCGGTCAGAGAAGGAAGCGGTAACATCGTGAGTCGTGGAGAAGAGTTTCTTGTCTTAGAGGGGGATATGGCGCGGTTTGGAGACGGCCTCGAACTTTCCGGGGCATTTGCAAAAGATTCCTGGGATGACTTCAACGAGAAGAGGGACAACGACGTGCTGGCCTATGCCGAAGGGGGGTACATCGAGGATTGTGTCCCCGGGAGATACGATGTCGACCGCTACGGGGAATGGATTGATACACCCGTGTATGGAAGGGCCTGGCGGCCCTATGTGACAGTGGCCGGATGGTCTCCCTTCTTCTACGGACGGTGGATGTTCCTTTCCCCTTTCGGATGGACCTGGATTTCCTTTGAACCATGGGGGTGGATAACGTATCACTACGGCAGCTGGGTAACGACCTCCCGGTATGGGTGGGTGTGGGTCCCTTCGGTGAACTACAAAGTCTGGTATCCTGCGAGGGCAAGGATAATAGTGGAAAGAGAGAGCGCACGGTGGGTTCCCCTGCGGCCCGGTGAGCGGCTCGATAAAAACCATTCGGTCTGGCATGACAGAAAGCACGGGAGGATCATAAACAGGAAGGCAACATTTTCAAAACCGGTTGTGGTCAAACAAAAGAAGCTTTTCCTTGCCAAGGATTACGCTCCCATTCTGCGACGCGATGATGGGAGAAAACTGCTTGCCCGGGAGAGAAAAGATGACAGCAGGGTGATCCAGGGGCGAAGGAACAGAAGGTCAGTTGGCCAGGGAAAGAGGGAAGATTCACGGAGAATTAGAGGTGATTCAAAGAGCCCGATAGGGTTTACGAGGGCCAGGAAAGTCAAGGTGAGGCAGGAAACAGAGGCCATGAGGGCAAAGGTGATAAGGTGGGATAAACCCGGGATGCGAGAATATGGGAAACCGGTTTTTCGGGGACAGGAAGGCGAGAAGAAACCAGAAAGGGCAAAAAATGTGTCGAGCCCTCGAGTTAGGCAAAAGAAAGGAAAGATATCTGCCCGTAACGAAAAAAGTGTTGAAAAGCAAAGGGTGGCCCCCCGCAATCTTGTCGGGAAATCGGGTAACCGCAAAATGAAGAAGGGTATCCGCCCGCAGGGAAGGGAAAAGGAGCCCCGATTTAAAAATTTGCGTTTGGCCAGGGATAGATGAGATTGAAAACTGAACCATGATACGGGTCTGGACATATGCAGGTTATCGGGATGATGAAAGGCCGATCAAGTTCGAATTGAACGGAGTGGAGCACGAGATAGCTTCTATACTCGATCGGTGGTACGGCCAGGGCGCAGATTTTTTCAAAGTAAGGACAAAAGCGGGCAGAATATATATCCTGCGTCACGACAGGTTCGATGGAATCTGGGATATCGAGTCGGTGGTCAAATGATGAGACGGCGGAGAACAAAGAAACCGGCAGTCCGGTTAGTTGCCAGGCAGCTCATGCAATGGCTAAAGGAACAGGATCTACTGAACGGTGCTTTTTCCCGATGGCTCGGGAGCTTCTTTGATTTCCCCGTAGGCTTTTTCATACTTGTTCACGTTGTCCACAAGAGCCCTTATGATCCTTTTTAAGTGACCGGGGCTCGTTATTATTCTCGAGGTGACGATTCCTTCAGGAGGAAAGGTGTTGAGAAAATCGATGACGAACTCCTCTCTCGTGTGAGTAACAAGCATGGAATTCGAATAAACGCCCTTTAACGTATCGTCGGTTATCTTGATGTTCAGGCCCGGCTTTTTCTTTTCCATACGATCCTCCTCAGATCAGGATATGATGGCCTTCGTCGTTGTTCCCCGGGACAATGGTCGATTCGTCCTCCCCGACGGGTAACCCGGGTGAGAAAGGGAGAGCGTTTTATCGTTCGATATAGAGAGCGAGTGTTCCGGCTTTGTGCCATTTTTCATAAATAAGTTTAAATGGCGCCCGCAAATACTCAGAGTATCCGTTGTGAAAAACGAGTGACTCCCTGCCCGTGTCATAACCGACGGCAACGATATAGCGGGGAGATGCTATTCTATCCCCGAGATCGAGAAAGAGTATGACGGGTTTTTCTTCCGATACGGCTTTGAGAACGTCACAGAGATTGCTCTTTTCCACTCGCGCCGAGGGAAAAAAACGCAGAGCAAACTGCGCCATCCCGTTTAGGTGGACCTCTCCGATTGTTTTTCCCGTCAACTCGGCCGTGGTTTTTTCAAGGGAGATATTTTTTCCGTGGTAATTGAGGACCATGGTCAAGGCTGCAGGGGCTGAACCGAAAGCTGCCTGAAAAAGCGGCTTAACTTCTAAAGATACGGTAGGGGGAATTTCCCTGTCGCAATCTCCAATATCCACGTTTACGTGAGAACATGGGGAAGATAGCGCAATCAGCGACAAAAGTAATAGGGGTAAAATATTCCTGATATGCCGTCCCTCAAATAGGAGTCAATCGTTGCCACATCCAGCGGAGTTAATTTTAATTGATTATTGCGGATAGAGCGGGTCAGGTCAAGAGGAAAGGGGTGGCTTTGCCAAGCCCCATACCCGGATAGGAAAGTCCCGCGGGCTTGACTTGGTCAGCTGTTTGCCCTATGAAATGAATGTGGCAGTTAGCGCTGTTTTTCGGTTGTTTCTATCTTATCGGCCGAAGAAATGGGTAACTCATGAATACGGGGAGGTGGTTTATGAAAAGTTACAGAAAGGAATTGTGGTTCAACGTTCCGTCCCGCCGAGCCTTCGTCAACATAACGGGGCAGGTCGATGAGTGCGTCCGCGAAAGCGGGGTCAAAGAGGGTTTCTGCCTCGTAAACGCCATGCACATAACAGCCAGTGTATTCATAAACGATGATGAGTCGGGACTTCATTTCGATTTTGAAAAATGGCTCGAGGGGCTCGCCCCCCACGAACCGATATCCCGGTACCGGCATAATCTTACCGGGGAGGATAACGGGGATGCCCATCTGAAAAGAACCATCATGGGGAGGGAAGTGGTGGTTGCAATTACCGGTGGGAAGCTCGATTTCGGTCCGTGGGAGCAGATCTTCTACGGTGAGTTCGATGGCGGGAGGAGAAAGAGGGCGCTGGTAAAGATCATAGGAGACTAGGACCGGGGTGATCTTTTCATAATCAGCTCTCGTTCGCGCTCGCTCTGAGTGTTGCGTTTACAGATGCTGCCGTAACTATCACGCAACGAGCGGACAGATATATAATGTACAAATTGAGGAATAATACTGTAAATAACTAATAATAATGATAAAAATACTTTTTAGTTTTTATCTTCTTTCCCCGCCCCCTCGAGGGCCTTTACTCGCTGCTCGAGCTCATACAGCCTCTTTTCCTGTTCGAGGAGCATACAGATGAGCATGGCATCGAAAGGGGCCAGCCTTCCCGAGTAGGCGCACTCGGCGGCGTGAATACGGGCATAGCCAAAGAGCCTGTCGAAGTGCTCCCTGTCCTCCTTTCTGAGGGCGCGGCGAAACTTTTTCCACTCGGCCTCTTCCCGGTAGATGACCTGCGTAAAGGATACGACGGTTCGTCCCATGCGATCCTCCCGAAAGTGTTATCGAATGCCTCTGCCCCGGGGCAGGTATCTGCTGCCGGGCGAGTCTATGACCTCTCCTTCAGGGGTGTAGACTGAGTCTGCCTTCCTGAGGAGGCTGTCGAAAAAGTGCCCTCTTTCCCCTGCGGCGCAGGGGGGCAGGGGCGTGACTGTCATGACGGGCATTTTCCTGGAAAGAGCGAGCAAGGTATCGGTTACGCCCCTGAGAAGAGAGGCTGCCTCCTTCAGCGGGACGTCCGAGTCGTAGAATGTCTCGAGGAGACCCGTCACGATGAGGAGCGCAGGCCGTCTCTTCTTCACGAAATCGGGGAGTTCTGACACGATGAGGCTCTCCACCTGGTAGCAGGAAAAGCCCCGGGAAACGTAAAAGCGCGAAAGAACGCTTCCGGGAGGCACCCCGAGCATCCTTGCTACCCTGCTGATGACGTAGGGGTCGAACATGTTTCCCCCGTCCACCACCACGGCGGTACCACCTTCGAGCACGGGTTGTATTGCCGCGGCTACCACCGGTCCACGGTAGTGCTTTCCGCAGAAGAGTAGAAAGCCCTTCTTTTTGCTGCGTGTGTGATCGAGGATCTCTTTCAAAAGCGACCGGCTTCGCGCATCTCCTCCCTCCGTCATCCCATCGGGATATATCCCCGTCCGTTCTGTCATGGCAGCTTCCTGAACACTCCCACGACTTTTCCGATCAGCTCGAAGTCGTCGGAGGGGGGTTCCACCACGATCTCATCGTATGAGGGGTTTTCCGGCCGGAGGATCACCCTGCCGGGCTCGCAGTATATCCTCTTCACCGTGGCTTCGTCCCCGATGAGAGCGACCACTATCTCGCCGTTTTCCGCTGTTTTTTGAGATCTTACCATTACGAGGTCGCCACCCACTATGTGCGCTCCTGCCATGCTGTCTCCCCTGACTCTGAGCAGAAAGACGTCCTCCCCGCCGACGAGGCCTGCGTCGAGGAGCACCTCGCCCTCCAGGTTCTCGACGGCGGTTATGGGTTTCCCCGCCTGGACCCTGCCGACGACAGGGATGGCCCGGGGGATGAGGGCTACATCCTCGCCCGTGAACTCGAGCACCCGGGGCATATTCTTCCTGCGCCGTATATGGCCTTTCCGCTGGAGGACGTCCAGGTAGTAAAAGGCATTTTTTTCCGCTATGCCGAACTGTCCGGCGATTTCCCTTGCGCTCGGGGCAAAGCGGTTCCTGCGGACGTAACCCTTTATGAACTCGAAAACCTTCCTCTGCTTTTCCGTGAGTTCCCGCACCATGGCTGCCTCCTTGATCGCTCCTTATATGTATGCTAACATACATATAAGGGTGTGTAAAGGGGGGAGGTGCACCGGTGAGAGGGGAGAAAGAAATTTTGGAATGAACACCCGAGAACGTGAAAAACCGACATTCCGGCCGGAAGTGAGGAGGGTATAATCGCTGTCGACGGGTGGATACTCGACGTGAGGAGGACACCATCGGTGGTGGATATCTGGGTGAAAACCTCCGCAGGGGAGATCGAGCGCTTCAGCCGGCGGATACGTCCCGCTTTTTTCGTTTACGGCAGGGGGGTAAACCTCCCGCTCCTGGGCGGCACGCTGGAGAAGAGAGGCGCTGTCACACAGATGGAGGAGGTGACGGACTTTTTCTCCGGTGAGGCTGTTTCCGCCCTCCGGGTCATTGCCCCTTCGCCTTCCGCCCTGTTTTCCCTCGTGCGGGTGGCAGGCAGAGCTGCGGGAGCGGGAAACCTCTACTCCTGCGATATCCCGATCGAGCAGCTTTTCTTCTACGAGACGGGGACGTTCCCTCTCTGCGCGTGCCGCTTCGATGCCGATGAGAAGCAAAACGCCCTCGTGATACATCCTCTCGAGGGGGACTGGGATTCCGGATACGAGATTCCCCCGCTTACGCTCATGTATCTAAGGCCTCTTCCTGAGAAAAGGGTAAGCCCCATGCAGGCCCCCTGGGCGTCGCTCGAGCTCTCCTGCGAGGGAGCCGCCTACGAGCTGGAGTGGAGCGAGAGTAGAGCCTTCCTGCAGGAGATAAACCGCTTCGTCGACCGCTTTAAGCCGGATATCGTCGTTTCCGAGTGGGGAGACGAGTACATCTTTCCCCGCCTCCTCCAACTCTCGAGAAAGGAAGGGGTGCCGGTTGCTTTCTTCAGGGGGGCAGGAGAGGGCGTGCCCCGCACGCCTGCGCGAGGAAAAGGCAAATCGTTTTTCTCCTACGGCAGGATGGTGTACCGGGCCTCTTCCGCCGGCTTTCCGGGAAGGCCCCACATCGATGCCACGAACTCCTTTTTCTACGGCGAGGTGGGGTTTGACGGAATTGTCCAGCTCGCACGCATTTCCAAAATTCCCCTGGAGCGGCTTTCGCGGACTTCTCCCGGCACCGTGATCTCGGCGATGGAGGTGGAGCTCGCCTGGAAGCGGGGCATACCCGTTCCCTACAAGAAGAGGCAGACCGAGTTTTTCAAGAGCGCCGACGAGCTCGTGGTTACCGACAAGGGGGGACTGGTATACGTACCCCCCGTCGGCGTGTTCGAGGACGTGTGCGAGCTCGATTTCGCTTCCATGTACCCGAATCTGATGGTGGAGTACAACATTTCCCCCGAGACGCTCATGTGCTCCTGCTGCGGAGACCACAGGATTCCCGAAACGGGGACGCACACGTGCGGGAAGAGAAAAGGGCTCATCCCCGAGGTCCTCGAACCCCTCCTCAAAAGAAGAGAGATGTACAAGGGCATGAGAGACAGGACGAAAGGAGGGGAGAGGAGGGTCTACGATTCCCGGCAAAAAGCCCTCAAATGGATTCTCGTGGTCTGCTTCGGCTTCCTGGGGTACAGGAACGCCCGTTTCGGGAGGATAGAGGCACATGAGGCCGTCACCGCCTACGGGCGGGAGAAGCTCCTTGCCGCCAAGGAGGTGGCCGAGAGGGAGGGGTACCGTTTCATTCACGGGTTGACCGATGCCCTGTGGATAAGGAAAGGGGGGGCTTCCGGGGAGGACTACCGCATCCTCGCGGAAAAGATATCCGCGGAGACGGGCATCGAGATAGCGGTGGAGGGTGTGTACCGGTGGATCGCCTTTTTGCCCTCGAAGAGGAACAGGAACATTTCCGTGCCCGGCAGGTTCGTGGGGGTTTTCGGTGACGGAAAGATAAAGACGAGGGGCGTAGCTTCGAGGAGGCGCGATACGCCGCTGTTTATCAAGCGCATGCAGGAGGCGATGCTCTCGGAGGCCTCCCGGTTCGGGACGGTGCGCGAGCTGAGGGAGAATGGCGGGGCGATCAGGGATATCTTCTCCTCGTTCCTGGACGATCTGGAGTCCGGAGCGGTTCCCCTTCAGGAGCTTGCCATCTGCAGGAAGCTGTCGAAGCCGCCCGGGGCCTACACCGAGAACACGGCAGTTGCACAGGTGGTGAGGGAGCTTGCGGGAAGGGGTATCGAGGTAAGGCCAGGGGAGGCCGTCTGGTACGTGGTTACCGGGGGGGGCAACCGTGGAGAGGGGGAAAAAGCGAGGTCTCTTGGTTTCTGCACGCCCGACTACTCCTTTGACCGGGAAGCGTATCTGCAACTCATAAAGGATGCCTCTGCGGAGATCCTGCAGATACTCGAGCTGCCTGTCTGCTGAAGCCGGGGAAAACATTTTGCCGGTAGCAATGCATTGATACTTATTCATCAGTTCTGTTGACAGGCTTGCGAAAGGGTAAATATTTTCTTGTGTTAAAACGATTTAGCTTGAATTTTCCCCCCTATTTGGTAAAAAGAAGATATAACGTGTTCACGTGACCCAAATTGCTGATAGGAGGAGGTAAATGAAAAAAATCTTAAGGAACGTGTTGTTGATGGTGCTGGTACTTGTTTTTGCTGCCGGTACGGCCCTGGGGGCGGGTTTCAAGCTCCCCGAACAGGGAGCCAAAGCCATGGGCATGAGCATGGCCTGGACGGCGCAAGCGAACGACCCGTCGGCAATTTATTACAATCCCGCCGGCATAACGCAGCTTGAAGGGATGCACCTCCTGATCGGCGGAACCCTGATCGATGCGCGGGGAAGCACGTTTCAGGGGTTTGTCAAGCCTCCGCCTACAATTGCGCCTCCCGGTGCACTATTTCCCACAAACGAATCGGGGAAAGACCAGGAGTTCTTCGCCCCTGTTGCCTACTACACGATGCAGGCGGGCGATAAGATCTTCCTCGGGATCGGGATCAACGCGCCCTTCGGCCTGTCGAGAACCTACTCTCCGGATTTCACAGGACCCCCTTCGCAGACGGGGAATGTCGCCCTCGATACCCAGCACGCGCAGCTCCAGACGGTCGTCGTCAACCCCACCGTTGCATACAAGATAAACGACTATATCTCGATTGGAGCCGGCGTCGATTACATGCACGCCAAGGCGGAGCTCGACCGCGTGCTCGCCCCCGGCGTGAAATTCCACCTCGACGGGGACGGGGATGCGTGGAGCTGGAACGCAGGGATACTGGTAACCCCCGGATACAACCTGAGGCTTGCCGTATCCTACAGAAATGGATATGACATGGAGATCACGGGAGATGCCACCGCCTTCGGGGGAAAAACGGGCGGAAAAACCGACGTGAACATGGCCGATATCCTGGTTGCCGCGGTGGCGTACCAGACGGAGAAGTTCACGATCGAGTTCGACTACGATTACACCTTCTGGTCGGACTTTGAAAACCTGGACATCAAACTGGATTCGCCAATTATTGCTCCCTCTCCTCCCTTCCCACCAGGAACCGGCATACCAGCATTCAATCCCCAGAGGAAGGACTGGGATGATGTTGCCGCTTACCGGCTGGGCATGCGGTACAATTTTTCCAGCTCCTGCTACGGCAGCGCGGGTATTTTTTATGACGAAAACCCCATTCCCGAGGCAACCCTTGGCTCGGAACTCCCCGACTCCGACAGGAGGGGTTTTTCCCTGGGTGCCGGGTTTCGCATCAAAGACATCGACGTCGATATCTCCTACATCTACTTCGATTACCGCGACAGAAGGGTGAACAATTCAAAATACAACGGAACCTGGAGTAACCTTGCCCGTCTCTACTCCCTCAACCTGAGCTACGCCTTCTGAGGAAAAACGGTTAGTCGCCGGCGTGAAGGGACGCCGGCATCCTTTTGGGGGGCATCCCGCAGGGGATGTCCCTTTTTTTTCCCTCCCATTTTTATTCTGCCTATTTCATGAGCACGGAAGAGCCTAAGAATTGGGCACCTATCTGTCCCAATCAAGACAAAAGACGAGGCGTTAAAGCAAATAGCGACATTGATTCAGCCACTTAAGACAATCAATCATTCTTTTTGCGTTGGCACGATCTTCGCTATATCAGTTCATGAAGAGATGCTGGAGGAGCTTTTTCATGAGAAAACTTACCCGTGTGCTTTGCCCGGCTATGGTGCTCGCTCCCAGACTCGCATGGGCATCAGATGCGATCGACAAGGCGGATACCACGTTTATGCTCGTTTGCTCTGCTCTCGTACTTTTGATGACTCCGGGGCTTGCCATGTTTTACGGCGGTATGGTCCGCTCCAAGAACGTCCTCTCCACGATGATGCACTCCTTCATTCTCATGGGCGTTGCCACGATCATCTGGGTACTGGTCGGGTATTCGGTGGCCTTTGGTCCCGACATAGCAGGGATAACAGGCGGCCTGGCCCATGTCGGGCTGAGAGGAATTGGAATCGACCCGCATCCGAGCTATGCAGCTACCATTCCGGCGATTGCCTTCATGGTCTTTCAGATGATGTTTGCCATAATCACACCGGCGCTCATAAGCGGCGCTGTTGCCGAAAGGATAAAGTTCTCTTCCTTTCTCGTCTTCATGACCCTGTGGCTGGTCGGTGTATACTCACCACTCGCGCACTGGGTGTGGGGCGGAGGGTGGATCGGTAGTATGGGAGTCCTCGATTTTGCCGGTGGTACCGTAGTGCACATAAGTTCCGGGGTTTCGGCCCTTGCAGCTGCCATCGTTCTGGGAAAAAGGAGGGGGTTCAAGACGGAGATCATCGCTCCCCACAACCTTCCCGTTACCCTTC
>JBFFNJ010000029.1:0-13938 GCA_041563215.1 Candidatus Deferrimicrobia bacterium
ATAACAACCACTCTCCCCTATCTACTCTCTCCTTACTCCTTCCCAGATTTTGAACTCTAAACTCCAAACTCTAAACTCTGAACGGTATTTATTCCCCGGAAGGGTCCTTTCTCATTTGTGGTACATTAGAATTTACAGATGACGAAAGGAGGCGCACGGGTGTTTCGGTCCCTCTTGAAAAAGAATACCCTGACCGGGCTATCCAGAACCTGCGGTTGAGCGGCGAAGATATCTCCGACGGTCCTGTCGGACATGCTTCGCAATCTTCCCGTTCAGGTCGACGACTCCCTGCTCGTGGGGTACGAGTCGTCGGACGACGCGGCGGTGTATCGGATCGACGGGGAGCGGGCGGTGGTGACCACCGTAGACTTCATAACCCCTCCCGTGGACGATCCGTACTGGTTCGGCCAGATAGCGGCGGCGAACTCCCTCTCCGATATTTACGCCATGGGGGCCAGGCCCCTCTTCGCACTGAACCTGGTAATGTTTCCCGCCGGAAAGCTCGGGCAGGAAGTCCTCGAGGGCATCCTCCGGGGAGCTGCCGACAAGGTGAGAGAAGCCGGGGCGGTCCTGGCGGGAGGCCATTCCGTTGACGACGAAGAGCCGAAGTTCGGCCTCTGTGTAACGGGGATCGCCGGTGTCGGAGAGATATTGCGGAACGATGGGGCCCTGCCCGGCGACGCCATCGTCCTGACCAAACCTCTGGGGACGGGCGTCCTATTCAACGCGGCGAAAGCCAGGAAGTTTCCCGCAAAAGAGCTCGATGCGATTCTGCCCCAGATAGCGAAGCTAAATGCCGATGGTCTCGATGTTTTGAGGGAACACGGGGTCAGGGCGCTGACCGACGTCACCGGGTTCGGTATTGCCGGCCATCTCGTTGAAGTGGCCCGATCCAGCGGGGTAACCGTCAGGGTTTCACACGGCGACCTCCCCCTGTATCCGGGGGCGCTGAGGATGTACGAGATCGGCCAGACGACGGGGAGCAACGGGCCGAACAGGGAAAACGTACGGGACCATATCAGGATATCGGTAACGCTCTCTCCTGCCGGGGAGGAGATCCTCTTCGACCCGCAGACGTCAGGTGGGCTTCTCGCCGCTGTTCCGAAGGATACCTGCCGGGATGCTGTCCAAAAGTTGCGGGAAAAGGGTTACCCGGCAAGCGCGGTGATCGGTGAAGTTGTCTCACGGGAGAAGCACCATATAATCGTCGAGTAGCTTTTATCAAAAGAGTTAAACGGGTATGTGCAGGCCGTCTGGTTGATGGGCAAATAGGTTTTACTGACCTCTTTTTTCTGCTATCGTGTAAGCGTTTGCTCGTATTCACATTCGTTGAATATATCGGGATATGCCTGAAAGAGACGTTGTGGTCATAGGGGTCGACACGGGGGGCACCTTTACCGATTTCGTCTATATCGAAAGGGGCAGGGTGGGGATCTACAAGACCCTTTCCACGCCAAAAAACCCTGCGGAAGCCGTTTTGAAGGGGCTCGACGAGTTTGCGGGTAAAGGGGCGAAGTATCTCGTCCACGGATCCACCGTGGCTACCAACGCCGTGCTCGAAAGAAAGGGAGTGAAAACGGCGCTGATAACCAACAGGGGATTTGAGGACATCATCGAAATAGGCAGGCAGTCCAGGGAGAAACTCTACGATCTGAAGTACGTGAAGCCATCCCCCCTCGTGGCTGAATCCCTCAGGTTCGGCATCAAGGGAAGGATCTTCTATACCGGTGTCGTCCGTGAGGATATCGACCTGGGCGAGATCAAGGAACTCATTGACGTGGTAGCGGGAAGGGGCGCCGAATCGGTTGCGGTTTCGCTTCTCTTCTCCTACGCAAACCCCTCTCATGAAAAAGAGGTAGAGAACCTCTTGAGCGCCCGCGGGCTCTCCGTGTCGGCATCCCACAAAATCCTCCCGTAATTCCGCGAGTACGAGCGGACTTCCACAACGGTACTCAATGCATACGTTTCCCCGATCATGAAAAAATACCTCACCCACCTTGCCGGCGAACTCGGTGAAGGCGACCAGCTGCGCGTAATGCAGTCCAACGGCGGGTCGATTTCCTGCGCCACGGCGATGGCCGAGTCCATACGCACCATACTTTCAGGGCCGGCCGGTGGGGTTGTGGGCGCTTTCGAGATCGGAAAGAGAGCCGGCTTTGACAAAATCATATCTTTCGACATGGGCGGAACGTCCACCGACGTATCCCTGATCGACGGTGCCGTGTCACTCACCACAGAATCAAAGATCTCGGGGTGGCCGATAAAGGTCCCCATGATAGACATTCACACGGTGGGAGCGGGAGGCGGCTCCATCGCACGCGTCGACTCCGGTGGCTCTCTCCGGGTGGGGCCGGAAAGCGCCGGGGCAAACCCCGGCCCCATATGCTACGGCAGGGGGGACAGGATAACCGTCACCGATGCGAACCTCTACCTGGGGAGGCTCGTGCCGGAGCACTTCCTCGGCGGGGGCATGCGGCTCGAGACAGACAGGCTCGAAGGGCATTTCGGTTCCCTCTCGAGGGAAGCAGGTCTTACCCCCGTCGAGCTTGCCGAAGGAATTTGCGATGTTGCGAATGCGACGATGGAGAAGGCGATACGGGTCATATCGGTGGAGAGGGGTTTCAACCCCCAGGAGTTCACCCTCCTTTCCTTCGGCGGAGCGGGAGGTCTTCACGCCGTTTCCCTGGCTGACCTCCTGTCCATACCGAGGATCCTCGTCCCCGAGAACCCCGGGCTCCTTTCCGCACAGGGAATGCTACTCGCAGATATCCTCAAGGACTACTCCCTCACCGTGATGCTCGACGAAGAAAAGGGTTCCTACGAGCGGATTTCCGGTCTCTTTCTGCCCCTCGCCGCGAGGGGAGAGAGGGAGCTTTGTGAGGAAGGGCTCGACAGGGACAAGATCGTCCTCGAAAAATATCTGGACATGCGGTACCGGGGACAGTCCCACGAGATCGTAGTCCCTTTTACCGAGGACTACATCGGCAGTTTCCACGGGTACCACGAGCGTCTCTTCGGGTATCAGAACCCGAGCAGGGAAGTGGAGGTGGTCAATATCAGGCTGCGGGCGAGGGGGCTTCCCGAGAAGCAGGTAGTTGAACCGCTTCCGGGCGCAGGGCCGGAACTTTCCCCCGGCGCTGTCCTCGGGCAGCGCCAGGTCATCTTCCGCTCAAAAGAGACCCCATCCCTGGTCGTTGACAGGGGAAAGATCCTTCCCGAAAACCGGGTGCGGGGACCGGCCGTCGTCGTCGAGTACAGCGCTACCACCGTCATCCCCCCCGGGTGGGTTGGCAGGGCAGACGGATACCGAAACCTGATCATCGAAAGGGAGACATGACCGTGGAACTGAGCCCCATTCTGCTCGAAGTCTTCAAGAACAGGTTTTCCTCAATTGCCGAAGAGATGGGCTCTGCCCTCAACAGGACTTCCTTCTCACCCAATATCAAAGAGCGCAGGGACTACTCGTGCGCCATCTTTGACAGCGGGGGCAACATGGTGGCCCAGGCGGCTCACATACCGGTCCACCTGGGCTCGATGCCACTTTCGGTGCAGTCGGCGATTTCAGAGGTGGCCCTCGGCGAGGGGGACATGGCCATCCTGAACGACCCCTTCAGGGGAGGAACCCATCTTCCCGACATCACCCTCGTCGCACCCGTGTACCTGGGGGGTGCGAAACCCCTGTTCTACGTCGCCAACAGGGCCCACCACGCGGATGTCGGGGGCATATCCCCGGGCTCGATGCCCCTTTCCACGTCGCTCTTCCAGGAGGGAGTGGTGATACCCCCGTTGAGGTTCGTGAAAGGCGGCAGGATAGACGAGGAACTCATGGGGCTCATACTCAACAACGTCAGGACTCCCCACGAGAGGGAGGGTGATTTTACCGCCCAGATCATGGCGAACATAACGGGAATGAAGAGACTCGTCGATCTCTCGGCAAAGTATGGCAGGGAGGTGCTCCTCTTCTATGCCGCCGAGCTGCAGAACTACACGGAGCGGGTGACGAGGGAGACTATCCGGGTCATACCCGACGGCACGTATGCCTTCGAAGACCACATGGACGATGACGGCATTACCGAGAAGCCGTTGCGGATACGGGTTACCGTTACCGTGTCCGGCGACAGCCTTCACATCGACTTCTCGGGGTCGGACCGGCAGGTCCGGGGGAGCGTGAATGCCGTGTACGCGATTACCCTCTCGGCGGTTCTCTATGTGGTCCGTGCGCTCATGCCCGAGGAGATCCCGACGAACGGGGGCGTTTTACGGCCCATAACGCTGGTCACGGAAAAGGGTTCGATCGTCGACTCGGAGTTTCCCTCTGCGGTAGCCGGGGGAAACGTGGAAACCTCCCAGAGAATCGTCGACGTTCTGCTGGGGGCCCTGGGGAAAGCGGTTCCCCATCGCATCCCTGCCGCGGCGCAGGGGACGATGAACAACGTAGCCATCGGCGGTATCGACGAGAGGACGGGTGAGCCCTTTGCGTACTACGAGACCATCGGAGGGGGAATGGGAGCGGGAGAGGGGGTGGACGGTGCCAGCGCAGTCCATTCGAACATGACCAATACCCTGAATACCCCCATAGAAGCCCTCGAATACAGCTATCCCTTTCTCGTAAGGGAATATTCGGTGAGGAGAAGGACGGGCGGAAAGGGAGCCTGCCGGGGAGGCGACGGCATCGTGAGGGAGATAGAGCTTCTGTCCGATGCTGATGCGACGGTCCTCTCCGAGAGGAGGAGGATCCCTCCCTACGGCATGCTCGGCGGCGAACCGGGCTGCACGGGGAAGAACAGGGTCGTTTCGAATGGCAAGGTGTTCGACAAGGGAGGAAAGTTTTACGCCCCCCTTGCAAAGGGTGATATTCTCAGAATAGAGACGCCCGGGGGAGGAGGGTACGGAATCTTCCATCAAAAAAAGGAGGAGGAAAAATGAAAAGATCTTTCTTGGTTGTATTTTTCATGGTGTTATTTGCGGCGGCGGCCGCGAAGGCCGAAACCCTGAAGATTGGCGCCATCTACCCGCTCACGGGGCCCGCTGCGACGACGGGGAAGGAGCTTGCCGATGCGGTCAAGCTTGCACAGGAGATCATCAACAACAGGCATGACTTCAATCTTCCCCTGGCGAAAGACGAGGGGCTTCCAAACCTCAAGGGGGCCAAGATCGAGGTCATCGTAGCCGATCATCAGGGGAAACCCGACGTCGGCCTTGCCGAGGCCGAGCGCCTCATAACCGAGGAGAACGTGGTGGCTCTCATCGGCTGCTATTACAGCTCCGTGACGAAGACGGCTTCCCTCGCTGCCGAGCGGCACCAGAAGCCCTTTCTGAACCCCGAGTCGACGGCCGCATCCCTTACCGAGCGGGGCTTTAAATGGTTCTTCAGGACGACCCCCAACGATGACACCTTTTCCGAGAACTTCTTCCAGTTCCTCGACGAGCTGAACAAGAAGATGGAGAACAAGGTCAAGAAGGTTGCCATCTTTCACGAGAACACCGATTTCGGAAAGGGAGTCAAGGACACGGAGACCAAGTACGCCAAGCAATACGGGTTCGAGCTTGCAGCGACCATATCCTACTCGGCGAACAGCTCGTCCCTGGACTCGGAGGTCCAGAAGATAAAGAACTCGGGGGCGGAGGTCGTTCTGCCGGCATCGTATGTGTCCGACTCTATCCTCTTCATGAAGACCATTAAGAAGTTCAACTACGCTCCCAGCATGATCCTGGCCATGGACGCCGGTTTTATCTCGGGGGAGTTCGGAAAGTCCCTCGGCGCTGACGGCAACTACATCCTCAGCAGGGAGGTGTGGGCTCTCGACCTGGCGAAGAAGAAGCCGATGGTTGCGGAGATCAACAAGCTGTACAAGGAGCGTTTTGGGAAGGATATGAACGGCAACTCGGCGCGGACCTTCACGGGGCTCTTGACCATCGCCGATGCGATAAACCGTGCCGGGTCGACGGAACCGGATGCCATACGGAAGACGCTCGTCGGTTACTCGATTCCCGGTGATCAGCTCATCATGCCCTGGGCGGGGATACAGTTCAACGAGAAGCAGCAGAACGAGCTCGGGAGAGGCATCGTCGTGCAGCTCGTGGACGGTGCGTACTCCACCGTGTGGCCCTTCGACCTCGCGTCGCGGGAAATCGTGCATCCCTTCGTTCCATGGGATAAGAGGTAACGCGGCAGACCACAGGGGCGAAAGGTCTTCTCTCGCCCCTTCAATCGTTCCAGGGGAAAAGGTGCATGGAAACTGAAATTCTCCAGGCCGTAGTCAGCGGATTGCTCCTGGGGCTCATCTATTCGCTCGTCGCTGTGGGACTCACCCTGATATGGGGGGTTATGGACATCGTCAATTTCGCCCACGGCGACTTTTTGATGCTGGGTATGTACACATCCTATGTTCTCTATACCTCCCTCGGCATCGACCCGCTCCTGTCCATACCCGTTGCGGGGGGCTTTTTGTTTGTCGTCGGCGTTGTTACCTACCGGATGATTATCAGGCGGATAATGCATGCCCCCATGCTCGTTCAGATATTTACCACCTTCGGCATGATGATATTTCTGCGCTACGTCATCTTCTTTTTCTTCAAGCCCGACTATCGCTCGATCGGGAACACGGTCCTGTCGGGAAATGTGAAGTTCCTGGGGGTTTACGTGGGCATACCAGAAACGGTGGCCGCCCTCGGCGCTTTCCTGACGACGGGGGTCATCTACTGGATCATAAACCACACGAAGATCGGCGGTGCGATAACGGCGACATCGGAAAACAGGGTTGCCGCGCAGCTGATGGGTATCGATCCCGACAGGATTTTTTCCCTTTCCTGGGGTATCGGCGGAGCCGCCGCAGGGATAGCTGGCGCCCTGCTTTCGAATTTCTTCTACATATTTCCCGAGGTGGGGGGTGTGTTCGGCCTGACGGCATTCGTCGTCGTCTGCTTCGGCGGCTTCGGTAACATTCACGGGGCTTTCATAGCCGGCCTCATCGTGGGGCTCATAGAGTCCCTCGGGGGATACATTGCCCCGCCTGAGTACAAACACCTGTTCGTCTACTCCCTCTTTATCTTCCTTTTGTGGCTGAGGCCGAGAGGGCTCCTCGGGGTTACGTGATATGGCGGTAAAAGACCTCTTCATGGTTCGGAAAACGGATTATGCACCCGTAAGGATGGCTGTTATCATCGGGCTCGTTTTCCTGGTCCTCTTCGTCCCGGTGATATTCAAAAAGCCCTTTCCCCAGGACCTGGTCATAAAAATATTTCTCTTCGCCCTTCTTGGAAATGCCTGGAACATTCTCGGGGGGCTCACCGGACAGGTATCGCTCGGTCACGCCATGTTTTTCGGCACGGGCGCCTATACTTCGACGCTGCTCTTTCTCAAGTTCGGCGTGTCGCCCTGGTTCGGGCTGCTCACGGGAGCCATGCTTGCGGGGGGAATTTCCCTCGTCCTCGGGTACCCCTCCTTCAAGCTCAAGGGGCACTACTTTGCGATGATAACGATCGCCTTCGGTGAGGTATTTCACATCCTCTTCCGGAACATCGATGCTTTCGGGGGCGCTTCCGGTCTCTTCCTGCCCATCACGGACAACAGCTTTTCGGCTTTTTATTTCGGCATACACAAGGCTCCCTACCTCTACATCGTGTTTTTCTTCTACATCCTCTCGACGGTAACCATCTATCTCCTGGACCGCTCCAAGATAGGTTTCTACCTGAGGAGCATCAATGCAGAGGAGGACGCCGCGCGCAGCCTCGGCGTCAGCTCGCCGTTCTATAAATCAATAGCCATGTTTTTCTCGGCCTCCTTTACCGCCGTGGGGGGCTCTTTTTACGCCCAGTACGTTACCTTCATCGACCCGCCGAGCGTTTTCCACCTCATGTTCTCCATCCAGATCGTCCTCATCGTCATCCTGGGCGGGATCGGAAGCATCGTTGGGCCTCTCGCCGGGGCGCTGGTCCTCATCCCCCTCTCGGAATTTACGAGGATCTACCTGGGTGGAACGGGGAGGGGGTTCGATCTCATCCTGTACGGCCTCCTCATAATAGTTTTTGCCGTCTACCAGCCTCTCGGCTTGGTGGGAATGTTCGGGAGGAAGAGGAGATGAGCCTTCTCCGGATTGAAGAGGTGACCAAGCGATTCGGGGGCCTGGTGGCGAACGACCGGGTGAGCTTTGATGTGGGGAAGGGCGAAATCGTCGGCCTGATCGGGCCAAACGGCGCGGGGAAGTCGACCCTCTTCAACTGCATCGCCGGGTATTTCAAGCCCGATGGCGGGAGGATATTTTTCCGCGGTGAAGAGATTACGGGTCTTTTCCCGGAGAAGATTGCGAAGAAGGAGCTCGGCAGGACCTTTCAGATCGTCAAGATCTTCCCGAGGATGACGGTCCTGGAAAATGCCATGGTGGGTGCCTTCGTGCGGACCGCCAGTGTCGCCGGGGCATCAAAGAGGGCCGGGGAATGGATCGAGTACGTGGGCCTCTCCGCAAAAATTGAGAGCCTGGCATCGGAACTCACCCTGGCGGAGCAGAAGTGGCTGCAGCTCGCACGGACGCTCGCGATCGACCCGGAGATGCTGCTGATGGACGAGGTCCTCGCAGGGTTGACGGCCAGTGAGACCAAGAGCGCGGTGGAACTCATCAGGAAAATACGGGATGAAAAGGGAATTACCATCTTGATCGTAGAGCACGTCATGGATGTTATCATGCCCTTGTCGGACAGGGTGGTAGTCCTCGATAACGGCAAAAAAATTGCCGAGGGAACCCCCGAAGAGGTCTCGAAGGACCCCCTCGTCATCAAGGCATACCTTGGAGAGGAGTGATGCTGAAGCTGTCGGGCGTCATAGCGGGTTACGGTGAAATAACCATCATCAAGGGCATCGATCTTCATGTGGAAGAGGGGAGCATTACGGCGATCATCGGGTCAAACGGGGCGGGCAAGTCAACCATCATGAAGACCATCACGGGGATCGTCGCGAACAGGGGAGGAAAGATCATCTTCAGGGGAGAGGATATCTCCTCCATCCCGTCCTATGACAGGGTGAAGCTCGGCATCTCCCTCGTGCCGGAAGGGCGGGAGATATTCGGAAGGCTCACGGTGGAGAAGAACCTCGCCATGGGCGCCTATACGGTCCGATCAGAAAAGTCTTTCCGGGAAAGCCTGGGTTTTGCCTACCGCCTCTTTCCCCGGCTCGAGGAGAGGAAAAACCAGCTCGCCAGGTCGCTCTCCGGTGGTGAGATGCAGATGCTCTCCATCGGCAGGGCCCTCATGTCGAACCCCTCTCTTCTGCTGCTCGACGAGCCGTCACTCGGCATTGCTCCGGTTGTGGTGAAACAGATATTCAAGGTCATAGGGGAGCTGAACGAGCAGGAAAGAGTAACGGTCCTCATCGTCGAGCAGAACGTGAAAGAGGCGCTTTCCCTCGCCCATTACACCTACGTCTTGAAAAACGGTGAGATCGAGATGGAGGGCCCCTCCGACGAGCTGGCAGGCTCGGAACTCATTAAAAAATCCTTTCTCGGGATGTGAGGGTGAACAAGGGGAAAAAGCACACCGAACCCGGTCTTCTGCGCAGGGACATCCGCAACGAGATGTTTACGGAGACCACGGCAGGCCAGTGCCCGGGTTACGTTCAGGCCAACCTCGTGGGGCTCTCGGGTGATTACGCGGGGGATTTTCTGGCTTTCTGCAGGAAAAACAGGGGCCCCTGCCCCCTCCTCGAGGTTACATCCCCCGGCGTTTCCGTGCCAGAGGTGGTTGCCAAAGGGGCCGACCTTTTAACGGACCTCCCCCTCTACGACATCTTCGTCGACGGGAAGCATACAGAGACGGTGCGGAACCTGAAGGGGCGGATTCAGGATGAAATGGTGTTCTTTCTCCTCGGCTGCAGCTTCACTTTCGAGCGTGCCCTCGAGGCAGAGGGGATAGGGATGAGACACGTGAGAGAGGGAAAAAACGTGTCCATGTTCAGGACCGCTATCCCCCTTTCGCCCTCGGGGCCTTTTTCCGGGGAAATGGTTGTCTCCATGAGGCCAATTCTAAACCGGAGCGTGTCGGAGGCTGTCCTTATAACCTCCAGGTTTCCCCTCGCCCACGGGGCTCCGGTGCACCTGGGAAACCCGGAGGCGATCGGCGTCCGTGATCTCGAGAAGCCGGATTTCGGGGACCCCGTTCACGTGGCGGGGGATGAGATACCCGTTTTCTGGGCATGCGGAGTTACACCGAGAGTGGTCCTGGAAAATTCCCGGGTTCCCTTCGCCGTCATGCACCACCCCGGGCATATGTTCGTAACGGACCTTGCCGACGGGGACATAAAGGACAGGGAGAGCCTGGGTGACGCGAAAGGCAGGGAACTATGAACTCACGGCGGACCCATCTTTAAATCCTTCTCGCTTTCCCCACCTTCCGTTTCGGCCACGCTGAATTCTCCCTCGCCTATCTTTTCGTCGCCGGTATAGACCTCGACCCTCCAGTTCCCGCCCGTGCCCGATGAAAGGGCTTTGAGCGACCAGGTCCTCCACCGCGAGGATTTCACCGGCAGTCTCACGATCTGGTCTATTTTGCCGTTTTGGTACCACAGGTGCTTGATTTCCATGTCCGAGGTCGACCCGTGGACGGTGGTGTGGCAGTAAATCTTTGCGGCGTCGACGGTGAAAAGGTCTGTTGACTCAGCACACTCCTTGTTTGCAATTTCGGAGCAGAAGGCCACATCCGCCCTCAGCATGTGGGTTCTATTTGCGCTTCGCTCGATCACTACCGAAAAATCCTTGCCGACAATTTTCCTCCCTTCCCTGCTGTCCTCGGCATTCAGGGTCGCTACCGTGCCCGTGAAAAAGGCGATGGCCAGCACAAGAAAACACTGGATCCTTTTTCCTCGTCTCATCCTTTCCTCCTGCTGCCACCCCTTAAATTTCCTCCTCGTCGAAGTGGAACCCCATTTCCTCGAGCTTGTTCTGGTAGGTTATGAATATGTCTCTCCTCGAAAGGAACCCGAGAACCTTCTTCCCGTCGGCAGCATCAACGACAGGGATCTCCTCCAGGTTCTTTATCAAAAACTTCTGCATGATCGAGTTGAGGTTCTCCTCGAGGGTCGTGGTTATTATGTCGCGGGTGGTGCCCAGGTCCCTTGCAATGAGAAGGTCACACAGGTATTCGCCCTCTCCCATGCACTTTCTCATGTCCTCCATGGAAAAGATCCCCACCATCTCTCCCCTCTTGTTGACAACGGGAAAGTAGGGGTTCGTCGAGTCACTGACTATCTTGAGGATCTGCCCGTAGTGCATGTCTTCCGGTATGGCGATCACTTCGTGGTGATAGGTGATCACGTCCTTCACCTTCAGGTCCTCCATGATGTCGAAAAAGAACCTTCTCCGGTGAATTGGGGACCTGAACCGCCCGCTCACCTGCGATTCGTAGAGGGAGAGACCACCCGAAGCGAGGTACGAAACCACCGCAACGAGAAGCATGGGGACGATGAGCTTGTAGCTGCCCGTCATCTCGGTGACCATGAGGAAGGCCGCAAGCGGCGTGTTTGCAACGCAGGAGAGCATGCCCCCCATCCCGAGGATCACGAAACTCGATTCGTTGGCGATGAGACCGGGGAAGTACTGGGAGACGATTCGTCCGAACACACCCCCGAGGATAGCGCCCGTGACGACAGAGGGGGCGAAGACCCCCCCGCTTCCCCCTGACCCGATGGTAAAGGACGTTGCCACGATTTTCAGGACAACGAAGACGATCATTACGGAAATGGTGAGGTTGGTGTTGATCGCTTCCTGAATCCACCCGTAACCGGGCCCCAGGATGTGGGGAAAGAAAAGCGCCATGATGCCGACGAGAAACCCGCCGATGGCGGGCTTGTACGTGTTGGGGACCTTCAGGTTCTTGAAGAAGTCGCGGATGAATATGAATATCTTGATGTACCCGATGCCGACCAGGGCGATAAAGACGGAAAAGACGGCGCACACGGGCAGCTCGATGGGCCTGCTGAAAAACAGGTCGGGGATGGCGAAGAGGGAAACCCAGCCGTAAATGGTTCCGAAGAGAGAGTAGGCGACGACCGAGCTGGTGATGCACATGAGCAGGACCTCCAGCTCCATGTCGATGCCCCGGTAGAGCACCTCGGCTGCGAAGACGGCCCCCCCCAGTGGTGTTTTGAATATGGCGCCGATGGCTGAACCGACGGCGGAGAGGTAGACGATTCTGCGAAAACGCGGTGACACGTCTAGCCATCGTGAAAATATGTTGGATATGCCGGCGGCGACCTGGGCGATGGGCCCTTCCTTTCCTGCCGATCCCCCTGAACCGATCGTAATCACCGAGGATACCCCTTTGATGAGGGGCACGATCTTTCTGATGTAGGTGTCTTTGAAATGGTAGGCTTCGATGACGGCGTCGGTTCCATGCCCCTCCGCTTCCGGTGCGTACTTGTAGACGATGAACCCCGAGACGAGTCCCCCCAGGGTGGTGATGATGGGTATCAGGTAGGACCGTACCGGAAAGACGACGGCCGTCCCCGCCCCTTCCCCTCCTGCCACGGGCTGCACGTAACCCCATATGGCGTCGATGTTTTCGATGAGGAAGTTGAGGGCGAAGTTGAAGATGATAGCCGTGATACCGGAGATGAGGCCCACGATCACCCCGAGTGTCAGGACCTTTCCCGTGGCCCGCAGGTTGAGCTCTTTGAGGAATATGTCTACGATTGCGAAGAGGAATCTTTCAATTTTTCGTGGAAACTGAAAACGGGATATGAAAGACTTCAGCTTTTTTTCCATACCGTGTCTTTACGGTTTCACGTTTACCCCTTCCTTACCACCTTATTGTACCCGACTCTTCCTCCATGTAAATTGAAATCGGCCATGTTTTTTAGAACTTTAGCGTATGAAGGGCCCCTTCGTGCCGGGCGGCGAACAAAGGATACAGAACGATAACTTCTGTCTGGATGAAGGACCGCTTTTTGATGGCCTGCCGCCGGTTATTTCCGGGTTGGAAATGGGGACGTAAAAGAGAAAAAGGAGGGCACGAAGCCCTCCTTTTTTTTCGCCGTATCGATCTTACTTCGTGATTCCAGCTGCCTCTTCGAGCATGGAAGTCGTGACGGATTTTGGCCTTTCGATGGGATAACCGAGGGCCCTGTCCCACACGATGTTGGCAAGAACGCCGAGGGATCTGCCGATCCCAAAGAGGACCGTGTAGAAGTCGTACTCGGTAACGCCGTAATGCCACTGAATGACACCTGAGTGAGCGTCAACGTTCGGCCAGGGGTTCTTCGCCTTTCCGTGCTTCTGCAGGACGTCGGGAACGACCTCGAAGAGGGCGCTGACCATCTTGAAGATCGGGTCATCGGGCAGGTGCTTGAGGGCGAACTCCCTCTGGGACATATACCTGGGGTCGGTCTTTCTCAGGACGGCGTGGCCGTAACCGGGAATGACCTGGCCGCTGTTCAGCGTATCCCAGCAGAACTTTTCCAGCTCCTCTTTGCTCGGTACCTCCCCGCCCATTTTCTCGAGGACATCCTGAATCCACGCCAGCACCTCCTGATTGGCGAGCCCGTGGAGGGGGCCGGCGAGGCCGTTGATTCCCGCCGAGAGCGAGTAGTACGGATCGGAGAGGGCAGATGCGACGAGATGGGTGGTGTGGGCTGAAACGTTGCCGCTCTCGTGATCGGAGTGGAGGGTGAAGTACATCCGCATGACATCGTCATAGGGTTTCGCCACGCCCATCATGTGGGCAAAGTCGCCGCCGAAGTCGAGTTTCGGATCTGAGGGGATGATGTTGTCCTTGTACTTGTGCCGGTAGATGAAGGCACCGATCTCGGGGAGCTTGGACAGCAGGTTCATGGCGTCTTCATAGAAGAATTCCCAGTAGTTCATCCGGTTAGCCGAGCCGTCGTTGTACGCTTTGACGAAAAGCGATTCCTTCTGCATCGCAAGGATGGCGGCGGAGAACATCGTCATGGGGTGG
>JBFFNJ010000030.1:0-13548 GCA_041563215.1 Candidatus Deferrimicrobia bacterium
AAAAATGAGGGAATCGAGTCAGGGTGGATTTTCCTTTTTGGTGCTCTGGCCAGGGGTAAGCTGGTCGTCGGTCCCGAAGAAGAAAAGGTACCCCCTTCCCCCGTGACAAGGGATTTTGATGGCCCCTATGAGGCTTTCGGAACCGGTTCCATAGCGATGGATGAAGGAGAGATATCGATTCACATCCATTCAGCCCTTGGATCGAAAAGCGATGCCCTTTCCGGATGCATAAGGGACAGAGGTGAAATTTTTATTGTCATAGAGTGCCTGATACTTGAAATCGAGGGAATCGGGCTCGCAAGGAAGATGGACCCGCTTGTAGGGCTCAAACTCCTCGATTTTTCCTGAAGGGTATGGGTCCTGGCAAGTGGATCATAGCTGCTATTGCGCTTTGCGCAGCTTTTTTTATTGCAGCGAAACTCTGGAGCAGAAAGATGGAAAAGGGGCTCGTGTTTTTTCCTGAAAGGGATATTTACGTGACGCCATCCCACTATGGCCTCGAGTTCGAAGACGTCTACTTCAAGACGGGAGACGGGTTCAGGCTGCACGGATGGTACGTAGAGGGGAGGGGAGACAAGGTAATCCTCTGGTTTCACGGCAACGCCGGAAATATCGCAGACAGAACGGAGAATCTTTACCTGCTCGTTCAGCTCGTTGGCGCCTCCGTTTTCATTATTGACTACCGGGAATACGGAAAGAGCGAAGGCGAGATTTCTAAGGCGGGGACTTTTCTCGATGCAGAGGCGGCGTATGATTATCTCGTGAAGGAGAGGGGTATCGAGGAGGAAAAAATCGTGCTTTTCGGCAGGTCCCTGGGAAGCGCACTTGCCGTGCATATCGCATCGAAATTTCATCCCGGGTACCTGATCATTGAATCTGCTTTTACCTCGTCAGATGACGTTGCCGACCTCTACTACCCCTTTTTGAAACATCTCATGAGCACGAGCGCAAACTACCAGACGGCAGACCTCATCGGGAAAGTCGCGATACCCAAGCTCATCGTTCACGGTGAATGGGACGAGATCATTCCCCTCTGGATGGGCGAAAGGCTTTTCGAGCTTGCCCCCGAGCCGAAGGAGCTTTATGTCATTGCGGGGGCCTCTCACAACGACACGTATGTCGTGGGGGGAGATGACTATTTCAAAAGGTTCAAAGCTTTTATCGAGCGATAATAGCGACGGCACGTTGTTTTCCCTTTTAAAAAGGGTCAATTTAGATTTTAATAGTTCATTATCCCTTTTATTCCTGGAGAGAGAATGGAGAGAGAAAGCAGGCTGGGCCTTTTTCTCGTTCGGCACGGTGAAGCCAACCCGAAATCTGTTGACCCGTCGAGGTCACTTTCGCCGCGCGGGCAGGAGGAGGCCGCCTCAGTCGGATCGTTTCTTTCTTCTTTGAAGGTGAAACCGGACCGGATTTATTCAAGCGACAAAATTAGGGCGATCAAGACGGCGGCGATAATCTCCGGGTTCCTGAAGTTCGATGAGGAAAAGATCATCGTTTCGGACGGCCTGGGGCCTGAAGCAAACCCCGAGGACGTGGCCAGTCTTCTTTCCCAGAACGATCCGGGAGGAACAGTAGTTGTTGTCGGGCACTTGCCCTCGATCGGAAGATTTGCGAGCCATCTCATAACGACGGGGCGGGAAGCCGTTGTGTCGATAGATTTCGATACCTGCGGCGTTGCTTATCTGGAGGGAGAGGATGTTCTGGAACCGGGAAGCTTCGTCCTGAAAGCGCTTGTTTCACCGAAAATAATTTGATTTTCAATGACGACTGAAGGAGGCAGGCATGAAAAGGGGGCTTGACGCGATATTCAAACCGGATTCAATCGCCGTTGTGGGCGCTTCGACGAATCCAGAAAAGCTCGGCTACCAGATACTGGAGAATATCATCAACGGGGGCTTCAAGGGCACGGTATATCCGCTCAACCCTAAGGCAAAGGACATTCTGGGGCTATCCTGTGTCAACGACCCTGCCGATCTGCCCGAGGGGATTGACCTGGCGGTGGTGATAATTCCCGCGGGGGTCGTACCGGCAACGCTTGACAGGCTGGGAGAAAAAGGGGTGCGCTCAGCCATAGTTATCACCGGGGGATTTGCCGAAGCCGGTGACGAAGGGGAGAAACTCCAGAAACAGCTCGCAGGGATAGCGGAAAAAAGAGAGATGCGGGTAATTGGGCCGAACTGCCAGGGAGTGAACTACGCGTATCACAACCTCTGCGCCTCCTGGCCCCTCATAAGACTGCGCGGTGATATGGCGATCATCTCACAGAGCGGCACCGTGGGGGCCGCCCTCATCGATTGGGCTTCGGAGGAGAGAATCGGTTTTTCTGCGTTTGTGAGCATGGGAAACCGCGCGGATGTCGACGAGGCGGAGCTCATCGAATACTTTTCGGAGGATCCAAGCACCAAGGTGATAACGCTCTACATAGAGGGGGTTAAAAGTCCCGAGCAGTTCCAGAGGTCCCTTCAAAATTGTGGAAAGCCCGTCGTTATCTTCAAGGCGGGAAGGACGGCGCGGGGAAAGATTGCAGCGGAATCACACACAAAATCCCTTGCGGGACGGGATGAAATATACAATGCGCTGTTTAAGAAATACGGCGTTGTCCGCGCCCTGGATATCGAGGAACTCTACGACTATTCAAAAGCCCTGGCTTACCTGCCCGAGCCGAAGGGAAATAGAATGCTGATCGTTACCAGCTCGGGGGGGGCGGCGATCATTGCTATCGATGCGGCGGAGGAACTAGGATTTCTCGTCGACCCGATGAAGTCGGCAATGGCCGAGGAGATCTCCAAGGTTATCCCGCCTCATTGCATTACGGTCAATCCCATAGACCTGACAGGAGATGCGGATGCGGCAATGTTCAAGAGGGTCATGGATATGGCGGAAAAAGATTACGATATCGTCATGCCTATTTTCGGCGATCCCGTTCCCGGCGCCGTTGACATCGTGTCCGCTGATAAATGCCATCTCGTTGCCTACCTTGGCGGTGCCGATGTCGAGCGCGAGGAGAGGGTAAAGATGGGAGAGCGCAAGATCGCCGTCTTTCCCACACCTGAGAGGGCGGTAAAGGCCGCTTCTGTTTACCTCAAGCTGGGGAGAATACGTGAGACCAAGGAATCCTTGCCCCCTGAGGAAGCGAAAGTGACGGGGAACATGCTCACTCCCGTTGACGCTTTTGCCCTTTTAGAGAGATACGGCATAGCCGTTTCACCCTATTTCAGGGTCACAAACCACGATGATGTGAAAAGATACGGAGATGCCCTCGGCTACCCGGTGGTGCTCAAGGTAAACTCATCCGAAGTCATTCATAAATCGGATGAGGGGGGAATCGTGTTGAACATTCAATCCGCCGATGACGCGCTCCGTGCGTTCGACGAACTCTGCAACCGCTTCGATGCCAGGGGAGTGAGTTATGACGGTCTTCTCGTCGCCCGTCAGATGGAGCCGGGAACAGAAGTCATGCTCGGGGTAACCAAGGACGAGCAGTTCGGGCATGCCCTGGCATTCGGCCTCGGTGGAATCTTCGTGGAAGTCCTGAAAGACGTCACTTTCCGAATGCTGCCGCTGTCAAAGGAGGGCGTGATCGACATGATCGGGGATCTGAGGGGAAGGAAGGTTCTTGAAGGAGTGCGCGGCAGGCCCCCGGCAGACGTAGACGCTATAGCCGAGCTCGGCGAGCGGCTCTCTCGGCTGATCGAGGAAAACCCTCTCATCAGCGAACTCGATCTGAACCCCGTTGCTGTATACGAGAAAGGACTGGTCGTCCTGGACGCACGGGTAATTCTCTAGGACCATGTTCAGCCGAGAAAATCTGCAAGTTCCGGCACGGTAAAGCCGGAATCCCTGAGCCCTTTCTTCACGGCAGCCACGTCTATCGTTGAGATCCTGATGAAGGCGACGTAGCCATCGCGGAAGGGGGAAAGGACGAGGCTTTTGACATCGAGTCCCAATTCGCCGATCCGGTGAACCAGAGACTTGAGGTGGTCGCTCTCCTTCCCGAGAATGACCTCGATGCGGACGCCGAGCTCCTTGATGCTGAGCGTATCGATAAATGCGGTGAGAATATCCAATTTCGTGATGATCCCGACGAGCTTCTCCCCCTCGACTACCGGGAGGGCACCGAACCGCTTCGCGTGAAAAATGAGGAGGGCGTCTTCTATCGTATCCCAGGGACTTACGGTGATGACATCTTTAACCATAATCTCCTCTACGGTGCGATTCCTGATAATTATCTCTCCATTTTCCGCCACCGAGGATTCTTCGAGAGTGGAGTTTCTGATATCCGCCCCCGATACGATTCCCACGAGGTTCCCTCCAACAACGACAGGAAGGTGTTGGATAGCGTTCGTCTTCAACAGGTGGTTTGCATGTTTCAGGGAGTCACCGGGACTTACCGATACCACCTCTTTCGTCATCCTTTTCCCGACATACATAGTTCGCTCCTCCCCTGAAGGGTTTTGAGGTGTGCAAGAATTGACGATGTCAGAGATGCGCTGTTATACCCGCCCTCGAGGACCGAGACGATCCGGCCCTCGCAGTGCTTATCGGCTATCTCACAGATCCTTTTCGTCATGTATTCAAATGATAGTTCCGAAAGGTCAAGCCCCGCTATGGGATCATCTTTGTGGGCGTCAAATCCGGCTGATACCATGATGAGTTCGGGCCTGAAACCTTCTATTGCGGGAACGACTTCCCTTTCAAATGCTTCCACCACTTCGCTGTCAACGGAGTGGGGTTTCAAAGGCACGTTCAGGGTGAATCCCGATCCTTTTCCCTTGCCTCTGTCCATCCTTCTTCCCGTGCCCGGATAGCAGAAAGTGGGATGCTCGTGGATGCTGCAGAAAAACGTCACATCATCCTCGTAGAAGATATCCTGGGTCCCGTTTCCGTGATGGACGTCCCAGTCGAGGATGAATATCCTCTCCACGCCATAGACTTTTCTGGCGTATCGGGCGCCTACGGCGACGTTGTTTATGAAACAGAATCCCATGGCATAGTCGGACCCGGCGTGATGACCCGGAGGCCTCACCATGCAGAAGACGTTCTCCACCCTTCGGTTCAACACTGCGTCGACTCCGGCCATCACCCCTCCAACTGCCAGGAGAGCTGCGTCGTAGCTTTCACGGGAAATCGAACAGTCCCTTGTTTGAAACTGACTCTCCCCTTGCAACACGCTCTGTTTGAACTGATCCAGGTAGTGGGGGAGGTGGACTTTTTCCAGCATCTCCCTGTCGGGGAGATAGGGATCGAGGAAGACCAGGCTGCGGTGAATCTCGTTTTTGTTGATTGCTTTCAAAACCTTTTCAACCCGCCTCGGGCTCTCGGGATGCCCCGTGCGCGTTCTGTGGAGGAGATAGTCGCTTGAATAGACAAAACCCGTTCTTCTCGGCGTGTTTGTGTAAATCACTTTGAAGCCGTCCCACGGGTCCTGGGTGAGCAGGAATGCCTTGCCGAGAGGAAAGTAGTGCACGTTTGGGTAGTGGTCGTCCCTATCCAGGGAATAGTAGCCATCTTTGTTGCTGTAGACGGGAACGGCAACGTCTCTTTTGAAGCCTGCGAAGTCGTACATGTGGTTCAGGCGGTTTATTTCTGCATCCCTGACGGGGAGATTTCTCTCCAGAACGAGAGCACGCATCCTCTCTTTCTTTTTCTTCAGCTGTGCATTCTCGAGGCAGTCAAACCCCTCCTTTGCCCAGTAATACTTTCCCACCGAAAGGGAGGCTTTGAGCCTGAACTGGTGAAAGCCGATGTCATGGAAGAGCTTTTCGTAGTATCGAAACAGGTCGGATGCATACCCGGAACTCTGCTTTTCCAGCCATATGGTGTCGATATACATGACTTTCAGCCTTTTCCGTTTCAGGTAGGCCCAGATGCCGAATGCCTCGTCGAAGAGGGTATAAAAAAAGAGGGTCATTTCTCCGATCGACCTGTCTTCATGGAAAATCTGCGTGTTGTAAATGATCCTGTCTCTGCCGAAGAGGAGCATGTTTTCCCTGTGTTCGAAGCCGCCAATGGTAACGGACAGCATCCCGAAAAAGCTGTCCGGGGAGAACTGATTGTCTGTTATTTTCGCCCAAATAGACATGAGCTTCTTTTTCGGCGGAATTTTCGAGATGAGGAAACTGCGCTTCGATCCACTTTTTTTCAGTACTTCCGGGTTGATCTCCGCGCCGAACAGTTTTTTCCCCGCTATGAGGGTTTCGAAACCTTTCAGGATGTCGCTTCTCTGGGGCGGGCCCGTGAAAACCTCACCGGTCAAAGGATATTTGGGACCTGCGTCGACCATAGCTCCGGTACACGTTAGAAAGGACAGGTGAAGCCTTATGGAGCGAAGCGCGTGAAGACGTAATCGTTGTCCTTGACGTTTGCCTGATGGCACGGGAAGCAGGTTGCGTAGAGCTTTTCGTCGCCAACGGGTTTTCCATCCACGAATCTTCCGAATCCCCAACCGCCGGTTGACGGGTATTTCTTCGAATCCTTCACCATGAATTCCTGTCTCTGGGGCGTTCCGGGGACGAGGGCTGCCTCCCACTCGCCGCTTTTTACTCCCTTGTAGGCCAGCTTTGCGAGTATTGCGCCGTCGGGGTAGGGACGGATGTTGTTCCTTGCCGCATCGGCGGCGATAGCATTGCCGAGGATGAGCCGTATTTCATCCTTGTCCGTCCTGTAAGATGGGGCGATGACCGTCCAGGTCCTGTACCCTTCGGGGACGGTCACTCCCGTTACGGCGGCGGCTTTTTCGCCCCCCGCCGATGCAATTCCTCCAGGGGATCCACAGAGGATGAGCGTGAAGAGCAGGGTGAGGAAGAGAAAGAGTGAAAGGTTCCTCCTTGCCATGTTTTCCCTCCTTATACAGCTTTTTTTGTTGTTCCCATTTTATCACGCACGTGTCCTAAGGTATCGCCTTTAGAAGCCCGTTCCAACCCCTTTCAGCAAGGCTCAGGGACCTGCTGTTTTTTTCGGGGCGAAGAAAGTCCTCTCGAAGGTGAGAACCAGCTCTTCCTTCTGGTTGAATCCCTTCGTTTCAACGGAGACGACACCCATGGTGCTCCGGCTCTTTGAATCCCTCTTGTCCGTTATCCTGCTCTCCGCGTAGAGGGAGTCACCGTGGAAAACGGGTTTTAAAAACCGTATCCGGTCTATTCCCAAATTGGCTGCAGTTTTCCCCGAAAGGTCTCGAACAGTCATGCCGTATACGAGGCAGAAGGAAAAGTAGCCGGTCACCAGGCGCCTGCCCCACTCTGTGCCCTCCGCGTAGTGCTCGTCGAGATGGAGGGGATGCTGGTTCATGGTAAGGAGGGTAAAGAGGGTATCGTCGAACTCGGTGACCGTTCTCCCGGGAAAATGTTTGAAGATATCCCCCACGGTGAAATCCTCAAAGTACCTTCCAAAGCTCTTCTCACCGTCGTGTATCATCTTCTTCTCCCCGTTTCTACTTGCTCGGTAGTTTGTTGATACATTATGCCAGGAATGCTTGCACGTCTCTTTGAAAAATGCGAGGCGAGCCCGTATATTGGCTCAGATGTCGAGGATAACCGTGGCATGCCATCCTTCGCTGGTCTGGCGAAGTGCGAAGCGGTAAAGGGTTACGGCCTTCACGTCGACGGTGAGCTCGTGTCTGACCGGGTCGATTTCCTCACCGTAAGCGTCGCCGGAAAGGAAGAAAGTATCGTCCTCTTTTCTGATCCTCACCGCAGACACCCGTAAAAGGAGCGTATCGGCGTCCTTGTAAAAGATAAGTTCCTGGAGCGTTTCAAAGAGCAGCATGTCGATCTCTTCGGCACTGACATCAATTGTTCTGCGCTGAATGGGGGCAATTGAATCCAGCTCCTCCACCATGACGTTCATGGTGGCATCAGCTGCGGCGACGAAGGTTTCTTCAAGGGTTGCCCCCCATGCCTCGAAGGCGATGTCGGCAGTTGCTATGTCCTCCAGGTATCGGTAGGGCACATCAATCCTCGCACTGATGTAGGTCGTTCAGTATATTCTCCATCACGGCATCGAGGTTATTGCCGATGAACACGAGGCGGGTCCCACGGGTGCTGAACTCGTCGAGATCGGCGCGGCCGATCACATAGTTGAAGAGGTAGGATCCGTCGTGAAACTGCACGAAGCCCTTGGCACGGTAGACCGAAAGGGGAAGACTCGATATCACCTCTTCGAACTTTTTCCGGTCCATCACCCTTTCCGTGGTGAAAGTACAGGAGGAAAAATGATCATCCCCCGACGAGGGGGTAAAGTCGAGACTCCTTCCGGAGGTAAGCCCGAATAAAAGGTCCACATCGATCCCGCAGTGAACCGTTTTTATAATTTCGGCCCTGTCGTTGTACTTTCGCACCTCATCGATTACCCAGCCAGCCTCTTCTTCCGATACGAGATCAGTCTTGTTCAGGAGCAGGACGTCGGCTGCCTGAAGCTGCGTCCTGGCGGTGTATCCCACCCGGGGGTAACGCACGCTTGTATAACAGTCGACGATGCAGATGACGCTGTCGAGTCTGACCATCGGCACGTTGTCCTCAACTTCAAAGACCAGGGCATCTGCCTCGGCAACCCCGGTAGCCTCAACGATGATGAGTTCCGGTGAAGCCATCTCCAGTATTTCTTCGATGGCGGCCTCAAATTCACCCGTGAGGGAACAGCAGACGCACCCACCTGCAAGCTCCACCATCTGGATGTGTTCACCCTGAATGACCTCGCTGTCGATGGCAATTTCACCGAACTCATTCATAAGCACGGCGATTTTCCTGTCCGTTTCGGCCAGGATTCTCATAAGGAGCGTGGTTTTTCCGCTGCCGAGTGACCCCGTTATTAGCGCAATGGGAGTTCTCTGGCTCATACCTATCCCTTGATGTTTCCGATGGGAACGAAGCGGACAACTTTCTTGCTGATCCCAGCCAACTCGGTTGCCGCGATGACCTCGTCTATGTCCTTGTATGCGGGGCCCGCCTCCTCGGCGAGTCCGGAATAGGAGACGCTGCGCACGTAGATACCGCGCTCTTCCATCTTTTTCTGCAGATCACGGCCTCGAAACAGCTTCTTGGCTTTTCTCCGGCTCATCGTGCGTCCGCTCCCGTGAGCCGTGGAGAAAAAGGTTTCCTGCCCTCCTTCCACTCCCGCAAGAAGGTAGGAGCCGGTTTCCATGCTTCCACCTATGATAACCGGCTGTCCCGAGCTTGAATATAAATCAGGCAGCCCCTCCATGCCGGGGCCGAATGCCCTCGTTGCGCCTTTCCTGTGGACGAGGATATCGCGCTTTTCTCCGTCGATGACGTGGCTTTCCAGCTTGGCCGTGTTGTGGGCCACATCGTATACCTGCCGCAGGCCCAGGTCGAGCGGGTCTTTACGAAAGATGTCTGAAAACACCTCCCGTATCCGATGCAGTATGACCTGGCGGTTTGCAAAAGACATGTTGATTGCACACTTCATCGCAGCGAAGTATTTCTGCCCCTCATGGGAGTTAAATGGTGCACAGGCCAATTCCCGGTCCAGGATCTTTATGCCATATTTATTTTCCATGACCTTCAGAAATACCTGCAGGTAATCCGTTGCGACTTGATGGCCGAATCCGCGGCTTCCGCAATGAAACATGATGACCACCTGGTTGGGGATAGAGATGCCGAAGGTCTTTGCCAGCTTTTCGTCGTAGATGAATTCGGGTTTCGCTACCTGGATCTCCAGATAGTGGTTCCCCGACCCGAGTGTCCCAACCTGCTTGAATCCGCGCAAAACCGCCCTGTCGCTTATCTTGCTCGAATCTGCCCCGGGAATGCATCCCCCCTCTTCCGTGAGCTCGAGGTCCTCGTCCCACCCGTATCCGTTTTTCACGCACCACTTGCCTCCCTCCTCCAGGAGTTCGCGAAACTCGTCGTGGGATATCTTTAAAAATCCCGTAGAGCCGACTCCTGCGGGAACACGCTCGAAGAGCCTGTCCACGAGGAGGCGAAGATGGGGCTTGATTTCCTCATGGGTGATGTTGGTCAGGACGAGCCGCATGCCGCAATTTACATCGAACCCTATTCCTCCGGGGGAGATGACTCCCTCTTCGGTATCCATGGCAGCGACCCCACCGATGGGGAAACCGTATCCCCAGTGTCCATCAGGCATGCAGTAGGCGTACTTCTGGATACCCGGGAGGGTGGCTACATTCGTTACCTGGTCAAATACGCCCTCGTCCATCTCGAGAATCAGTTTTTCCGTGGCGTAGATTCTCGCCGGTACCCGCATGCCGGGCTTGTAGGCGGGTGAAATTTCCCAGACGGTGTCCGATATTTTTTCAAGATCCTTCGGTAGAGACATACCCTGTACCCATCGCCTATTTATTGGCTCTCACTCATTCTATTGTACCCTCCTTGGCGTGATTATTTCGTCCATTTTCGGGTGCTTTGAATCTGGCCGGTCTTTTTGAGTTTTAAAACTCTCACCGGATGTTCTGGTATAATAAAAGTGTTTTTTCAGGGAAAAGCGTTTGTGTTTTCCCGCGTTCGTATGCCCCTTCCCGCACGATGAAAAGAGTTGAATATCCGCATCAGGCGAAACGTAGTTACTATAAAGATAAGAAGCAGCATAAGGAGAAGCGTATGAGACAGCTAATCATTATCTTTTGCCTCCTGGCATTTGTTTTCGGTGCAGGCGATGTTTTGGCATTCGGCGGGAGCGGATGTGCCGAAGGGTCCTGTCGGGACTGCCACAGCCTCGACAAGAGCGAGGCGGAAGAGCTGCTGAAGAAGTATGTTGACCGGGTAAACAGCGTAGATTACGCAGAGGTCCCCGGCCTTTGGGTTGCTGAAGTCGAGAAAAATGGGCGCAACTACCCTCTGTACATCGATTTTTCCAAATCCTATATCATCGCGGGAAGCGTCGTCCGCGCCGGAAGCGGCGAGAACATAACGAGGAAGCTGTACAAGAAGTTCAACAGGGTAGACATTTCGAAGATACCAATCGACGATGCCCTGGTTCTCGGGAATCCTGGCGGGAAAACGAAGGTAATCGTTTTTACCGATCCAAAGTGCCCTTACTGCAAGAAAATGCACGATGAGATGAAGAAGGTTGTGGCGAACTCCCCCGACGTCGTTTTTTACATAAAGCTCTATCCCCTCAAGATGCATCCCCAGGCCTACGGTATCTCGAAGAGCATAATCTGCTCAAAGTCCATGCGCATGCTCGAAGACAGCTTCAACAACCGGCCCGTTCCCGAACCCGCATGTGAGACTTCCGTCGTCGACAATACGCTGAAGCTGGTTGAAAGCCTCGGGATAAACTCGACGCCAACGATGGTTTTACCGGGGGGAACCGTCGTGTCAGGATACAAAACCGCAGAAAAGATCCTGGAGGTCATTCGCAAGGAGAAGGTAGCGATTTCCTCGCAGAAGTAAAGATACCTCAAGCCTTCTATTCACAGAGGTTGTTAGCGTATCCGATGTTCTGCGTCCACATGATCTATCCCTCTTTGGCCGTGCTTATCCCTTCTGTGCCCTGTCGATGTAATCTTGACTGATTGCGCCCATTTGGCTACATTTTATATAGACTGAATTACCCGTTGCCACAATTGCAAACCCTTAAGTGTGCTTCTCCCTGTCTATGAGACCCCTATTTACCACGATAAATGGTTACATAGCACTAGCGGCGGTCGTGATAAACCTTGTCTTCGCCGTGATCGTGATAGCGCGTACTTCCAGGAACAGGATTTTCCTCACCTTTTCCTTTATCTGCATATCCGTCGGGCTCTGGAATTTTGGTGACTACATGGTGTTTGCAACGGGGAACCAGCTATGGACGCCGGCCGAACTGGGGGGAAGCACCTGGAAGTACCTTTCATCGATCGGCTCTGCAATGGCCCCGGCATTCATGTTTCACTTTATAAACGCCTTGTTAAATGTAGATAAAATAAATAATAAGTGGATAGTTGTTGCATATGTATTTTCCGGTGTGCTCGCGATCAGCGTTCCCTTTGAGCAGGTAAATTCTCTGACGAGAAGGCTCATAGGGGGCATGACCTGGAATATCGGGTTCCTGGTTCTTCTTTTTCCGTTTATCCTCTGGGGTATCCTCATGGTCGTCAGGGGCATCCAACGGTCAGAATACGATGATGAAAAGAACCGGCTGAAATATCTTCTTTTCGCTTCCGTTATTGCCTTTTTTGCAGGGATAACTGACCTGGTCCAAAAGGTGAGCGTCCACGTTCCCCCCCTTGGCCATGCCGGCAGCGTTATGTTTACCTCAATACTTGCCATCGGCGTATACAGGCACCGGAGGGCTTTCGATGTTCTCTCTCAAACCCGGAGGAGACTGGACCTCTTGCGGGAAATGGCGGCCGGCATTGCCCATGAGATAAGAAATCCTCTCAGCTCTATCAAAAGCGCATCGATCCTGCAAGCCAGCGCGTTAAAGGACATCAAACAGCCGAAAATACGGGAGTATCACCGTGTCATCAACGAAGAAGTTGAACGGTTAAATACCATACTAGGCAACTTTCAGGATTTTACGAGGCCACTGAAGGTGGAGAAGGATTCCATAAACGTAAACGAAGTAATCCGAAAAACGATCGGGCTCGTCGAGATGGAGAAGCTGCACATGAAGATCAAGAGCTCCTTGTCTGAAAATGTCCCTGATATTCAGGCGGATCCATCCCTTATAAAGCAGGTTTTCATAAACCTGATAAAGAACTCTTTTGAATCCTGCGGGGCGAGCGGTGAATTGGGAATCAAGACAAAACTCGATTCACCGTGGGTTAAAATAAGCTTTCTGGATGATGGCCCCGGAATCTCCCCTGAAATTGCAGATCGCATATTTGAACCTTTCTTCACGACAAAACCGGCGGGGATGGGGCTGGCAATCAGCAACAATATCGTCAAAGCTCACAACGGACGCATAGAGGCGAGAAACAGGTCCTCCGGCGGAACAGAAATAACCATATTCTTACCCGTGAAGTGAAATCAACAAAGAAGGGTTTCATTTACGATTGCTGTTTGCAATGCGATCATCATTGCCCATAAAAGAGAAGGGATTTTTACGTGCTTCACCTTTGCTAAATTTTTACTTTACGGGTCGGGGAAAAATGTCACCGGAAAGGAGCAATTCTTTTTTCTTCTTAGGCCAGCGTTTTACCTGGGCTTCCCGCTTGCACGCATCCGAGTATGAGTCGAAGGTTTCAAAATAAACGAGTTCAACGGGAGGGTCCCCTTTCGTAGTCCTGCAACCTATCCCTTCGAAATGCTCTCTCACTCTTCTTTTGATATCTTTCGTGGCCCCGCAGTAGAGTCTTCCGGATTCAAGTCTGAGTATATAGAAACAGGACGGCATGAGGGTAAGGTACCAGATGGCCGGGTTTTCGACAAGGAACTCTGAAAAAACGAAAAAGCCGGCTTTAAGCCGGCTTTCAATTTTATTGGCTTCCCGGGTAGGATTTCATTCGGCAATGGAGGAGTATGAGCTCAGGGTAAACTCACCTATTTGCGAGGAGAGTCAGAAGATTAATCCTCGCAAAAGGTTCTCGTCGGTCTACAGGAAGGAGAAAATAAAAAACCCCCCTCACGGGGGGCTTTTCATTTT
>JBFFNJ010000031.1:0-13501 GCA_041563215.1 Candidatus Deferrimicrobia bacterium
CCTTACCATATTATGTCTCTCTCACCATAGACGGCAATAGACAAATCATCGGGGTCAGTTCCCATATCCTCAGGTTTTTAGAAAATTACCCAAACTTGAAGGTATCCAATCAGTGTTTGATACTCGTAGGTGCAGAGTTATTTGGAAAAAATGTGAGAAAATGGGAACTGACCCCGATGTTGCACCGATGTTGCACGATGATGTCAAAATGGCAATGTGTGCCAAATTGGCACGGTTTGGTTGGCTTCAGCTGTTTTTAATCATTATCCGTGATTATAAAAATAATATATATAAATCAGAAGTTTGTGATTTTTGCATCCTTGTTTTCACGTTGGCACGCGATTTGAAAATACAAGACGGTCGGATGCGAAATCATAACGAATAAAGGAGTAACACATGGTTGTATACGCGCAAATACAAAACAAAAGAGGAACCGGAAGAGGTTCCGGAAAGGAGGTCGTTATGACGAACTGGAACGTGTTTGGTGAGATGGACAAACTGCGGACTGACATGGACCGGTTGTTTAGCGAAGTGACGGGCTCTCGTCCCTGGCGGCTTGCTTTCCTCCCGGGGATTGCTTCCCGCCGCTATCCACTGGTAAATGTAAGCGAGACCGAAGGAGGATACAAGGTTGTCGCACTGGCCCCCGGGGTTCAACCGGAGAACTTCGAGGTCACGGTAAAGAACAATATTTTGACTCTCTCCGGTGAAAAGAGACCACCCGTGGATGTGAGTCCCGACGAGTATCACCGGTCCGAGCGTTCCGAGGGCAGGTTCGTGCGCTCTCTGGAACTCCCCGGCGCAATCGACCCGGACAAGGTCAAGGCCAGTTACGGAAATGGACTACTGACGGTGATCCTGGAGAAGAGCGAGGCAGCAAAACCTCGCACGATTTCCGTGGATACCGCCTGAAAGAAAAGAAGGAGGTGCACAATGACTAACATAGAACGAACGGTATCGGAAAGCGGACGAGTATCTCCCGACAGGAAGGAATTGACACGGCAGGAGGAGCGTTACGCGATACCTCCCGTTGACATCTACGAGAAAGAGGATGGGCTCGTGGTCCTTGCGGACCTGCCGGGCGTAACTTCCAAGGGTCTTTCGGTAAACGTTGAGAACGGAATACTCACCATAGAGGGAAAGGTGGAACGGCAGGCGGCAGAAGATATGATCAGCGAAGAATTCGATTTGACCTCTTTCTACCGCCAGTTCCGGATCTCGGAGACGATTGACACCGAAAAAATCAAAGCTACGCTCAAAAAAGGGGTTCTCACCCTCCTCCTTCCGAAGGTGGAGAAGGCAAAGCCCCGTCAAATTTTTATCCAGTCTGCCTGATCGATTCAATCATCTAGAGGGCCCGGCTGTAACCGGGCCCTCGCACCGGGGTCAGTCCCCGCATTCCGATCTTCTCATCGAATGGTTTTCCCGAGCTTCTGGTTTTCGGATGTTTGGGCCATTCTGTCTACGATGCCACGGCTTGCTAATTTTTTCTGAGTTTCGGCTACCTGAGCCATCAGAACAGTTTTTTGTCTTTTGTTTGTAATTTTTTTATTCCAGGAAACAAGTAACCAGAAACGAGATGCTATTTTTTCATTCCGTAAGCCAAAATCCGATTTTCGCATTGCATTCAGCGCATCAAAGTCCCATATCTGAAAGATTTATGAGAAAATGTATTTTCAATTCTCCTTTCCAGGAATCCCGTGAGGACAGACAAAATGCCCATGCGTATCGATGATTTCAGATTCGGGGAGATGGTCATAGGTGATACGACCTACTACTCCGATGTCATCGTCTACCCAGACGGGGTCGATCCTTCCTAATGGAGGAGGGAAGGGCATTGCCTGAGGGTTGAAGACGTGTCCGGCATTGCAGCGGTAAAACCTGACGTTCTGATCATAGGAACAGGTCAGTCGGGTGCCATGGAGGTGCCGGAGGAGACGGTCGCATTTCTCGAATCCCAGGGGATAACCGTATATGTCGAAAAGACAGGGCAGGCAGCCATGCTTTTCAACGTGCAGCCGAGGGGCAAGGTTGTGATAGGCTCCTTTCACCTGACCTGCTAGAACTCGATAAGCAGGGAGGAGGCCCTGTTTTTCAGGATAGGGCCATCCTCCCTCTTCCAGGCTATGCTTTTTCGATCCGGAGCGACACCGGTGTTCCGTTGGTTATCACATCGAGAACCGGGGAAAACTCAGCCATCTCCTTGATCTTTTCCGGCGGGGCGTCCGATTTAACCCGGTACGTTGCCCGGATGTTCGTAAAGCCTCTGCGCTCCTCATCGCTGATCTCGAGCAAAGAGCGGGAGTCCATGTCCCCCTCGAGTGTAGACTCCACCGATTCGATCGTGATGCCCCAGGCAGCCGCTTTGTAAACGATGGAGTTGGTCAAACAGGCTGCAAGCGCGTGCAGGAGATACTCCACAGGAGTGGGAGCCCTGTCCTGTCCCAGAATGACCGGCGGTTCATCGGCATCGAGCAGGAAAGATCGGTCTTCCACTCCCTGTTCCTCGCCCGCACCGTAGAACCCTTTGATCGTCGTCTGGTTGAAGCCCCCCATTTCCCACCGGTTGCTGGCGCGGAACTTGAATTTCGCCAGCCCCGGATCTTCCGTGACCGCCTGAACGATTTGCTCGTACTCGGTCACGTTGATTCCGTTTTTAAATACCGTTTCAACCTTTTTCGCCTGTTGTTTCATCGTATTCCTCCTTTTTTCACCGGTTCCCCGAGGAAGCCGGTCGGTTTATTGTAATCTTACTTTCAGGTTACCCCTTGCCTCTGGACAGCGTAAGAGTTAGAATAGACAAAAAAGGTTCATTTATGCCAGATTGAGATAAAATGGCTGGTGACAGGAAAACTATCCACGTGAGCCTGGTGGCGATCCCCGATGCCATGCTCTCGACGCTATCCAGCATCTACGACGTGCTGAACTGTTTTCCCCTGCTCGGCACCTTCGGTGACGCCGTGCCCGATGAGACCCCCTTCAAAGTAGAGATCGTCGCCCCTGCGCTCGGGCACACCCCAACGGCAAGCGGTTTGCCGGTCTCCCCCCATCGAACGGTCGATGAAATCGACGAAACGGACATCGTCATCATCCCCTCGATGATGGTAGCCGGGGGTGAGTGGAAATCAGGGCGCTATCCGGAGGTGGTGAGCTGGCTGTCTGCTATGCATGCACGGGGCGCCATGTTGTGTTCAGCCTGTTCCGGGGTTCTTTTGCTTGCAGAAACAGGTCTCCTCGATGGCCGGGAAGCAACGATCCACTGGGCATACGGCAAAACGTTCCGCCGGAATTTTCCCAAAGTGCGCCTCTGCCTCGAGAAGGTCCTCGTTAGCGTGGGAGAGCGCAGGCAGTTCGTCATGTCGGGTGCGTCGGCCTCGTGGCACGACCTGGTGCTCTACCTCGTTGCAAGGTATGTCGGTCCGGGGGCAGCACAGGCCGTCGCCAAGTTCATGCTCCTACAGTGGCATGCAGACGGCCAGGCGCCTTACGTTGTGTTCGATGTACCGACTGATCACGGGGATGCGGTTATCTTGGAAGCCCAGAAATGGCTGGGAGATCACTTCACCGTGGCATCTCCTATCTACGAGGTGGTAAAGCGCTCCGGCCTGGCCGAAAGAAGCTTCAAGCGCCGCTTTAAGAAAGCGACAGGCTATGCTCCCATCGCCTACGTGCAGCACATGCGCATCGAGGAGGCGAAGCGCCGGCTGGAGAGAACCGACACGTCGATCGAGGAGATCAGCTGGAATGTTGGCTACGAGGATCCGGCATTTTTCCGGCGCCTGTTCAAGCGCATCACGCGGATCAACCCAGGTGCGTACAGGAGGAAGTTCCGTTTTCCCGATTTTGCCGATACAAAAGCTGAAAGTAAGCGTGAAAAAAGCCTTCCCTTCGACCCGCAGATAAGAAGGGGGTAATCTCTGAAATTCCCTTTATTCGATTACGGGTTACTTCCTGAGGAAATTCCGCATCTGGTCCGCCACCCAGTCGGGTCTATCTTCTGGCAGGAAATGACCGCCATCGTCACAAACCGAAAGACGTCCCTTCACGAGTGCTTCCGCCAGGCGCTTGCCGTAAGAAACATCTTGGAAGGGGTCCTTTGCGCCCCATAAAATGAGCGTTTCATGGGGAATCTTCTCTATTTCCAGGGTCATATCGAGGAGGTCGCTGGTCTTAAGTGCACGGGCGGCCCTCAAGTAGTTCATCCTGCCCTGTCTCGATATGAAAGGTCCGATGTATCCCTCCAGCATTTCATCCGAGATCCGCTCCTGGTGAACGAGCCCTCCCTCCAAACCCTTTCGAAACCCGACCCGTAAGTCGCGTAACTTGAGTTTTTTGTCCCATGCAGGGTCTTTTAGCCTGTTTATGCCCGGTTCCGGCCAGGAATCGTAAGCGATCGTGTCGATCAGGACCAGCTTTTTTACGAACCCCGGGTGTCTGGCGGTAAAGATCTGGGCAACTCCGCCGCCGATGTCATGGCCCGCCAGGTGGAATGCACCAAGCCCCAGAGCATCTGTGAAAATCTTAAGATAGCCGGCCTGGGCCGGTAGGGAGAGATCCCTGTTTTCAGGTTTGTCCGAATCCCCATATCCCAGCATGTCAGGAGCATACACGGTGAAGTCATCCTGTAGATGTGAGACGACATTGCGCCAGAGGAAAGAAGAGGTGGGAATGCCGTGAAGGAGCACAACGATGTCGGGGGCTTCTCCTGCCTTTACATATCCCATAATGCCAAAAGGCAGCTCGATGAAATGTTTACTGAATACCATGATTGGACCTCCAGAATGTATTTCGGTATGTAACGAGCGTTTCCTTCAAACCGTGGAAAAGGGATCAGGTTTACACATTTGACAAAATAAAGTCCAAAAAGGTTTCAGGCACATTTCTTACGCGAGGTTATAAGAACTGAGTATTGTGAGGTATTGTGAGAAGCATAGCTATTTTGTTGACTCAAGTGACGATGATCCTTTTTATCTGCGGCAAATATAGCCTTCTCGTACATCGCGTGGGCGATTGCCACATCGACGTAGGCAAGGCCCACGGCATTAAAGTGGTTGATTTCCTCATCCGATCACCGGCCCTTTTTATCCCCCAAAACGAGTTCAACCAGAATCGCGTAAATGTCGTCATCGGTGAGTTCACCGTCTTCATGGCGACCAAGTGCATCTTCGGCTGCTCGAACAATACGCGTGGTGTATGGTTTTCATTCCCCACCCCGCACTCAGAATTCCGGCTAGTCACCCAGACATTGTAACTTTTATCTTTTTTCTTGTTTCTCCTCTTTCCTTTCTTCTTTCTGGGGTCGAGGGTTTCGCACCCTACTCCGTGATGTGATGAAACCGTTAATCTTTTGAGATTTGCCTGTGATCTATCTCGAGTAGGTTTACAAAAGAAATAATACGAAAAAAGGAGGGCATCCGATGAAAGAAAAAAACATTATGGGAGTTATCGTGAGCTTGCTCATCAGTCTCATCCTCGCAGCTCCTTTGCCTGCTGCGGAACTATCCATCGAGGTTACCAATTTGACACATGGTATCTACTTTACGCCCCTGCTTATTACGGCACACGACAGCGCAACACACCTGTTTCAGGGAGGCACACCGGCGTCATCAAGTCTGCGACTCATGGCCGAATGTGGTGATGTGTCCGAACTCATCATAGACCTCGGGGGGGAAGATGCCGATACGGTTGCAAACCCGGCGGGAGGATTGCTGGCACCGGGATCAAGCGTATCTGCCAGCATAGACACTATGAGTACGGGCAATACGCATCTCTCATTGGTGGCCATGCTGCTGCCTACCAATGATGGCTTTATAGGCCTCGATTCTCTTCCGATTCCCGATGCAGCCGGTGTTTACGTTTTCCACATCAACGGTTACGATGCTGGAACAGAGGAAAACAGCGAGCTTCTCGATACGACCGGTTGCAGCCCCGGGATGCCCGGCATCCCGGCCGCGCCCGGCGGAGACGGCGGGACGGGAGGATCCGGGGTTGCATCAACCGATTCCAACACGGCGGTCCACATACACCGCGGAAACCTCGGCGATACAGAAGCAGCCGGAGGTGTCAGCGATCTTGACAGCAGAATCCACCGCTGGCTGAATCCTGTCGCCAGGGTCACCATAACCGTTCAGTAAAGGGGTGATTCCAATGAAAAGAATAGTTGGATCAAGATTGACAGGCGCGGTCGTCTTTCTGATGGCCTTCGCGTTGCTTTCAGGGTGCGATAACAATGGAGGGGTAATCCCCGTCAGCGATGCGATATATTTAATTACCGTGACCAACATGACCAGCAACCAGCCCCTTTCTCCTCTTGCTGCAGTAATCCACTTCGGCGGATACACGGGATGGGAGATAGGAACTTCCTCCTCTACGGGACTGGAAAGTCTCGCCGAGGGGGGTGATCCGACAGATTTTCTTGCCGGGGCTGCGGGAAACAGTAATGTCCAGGTGATTTCTGCGGGCAGCGGTGTCATCCTGCCGGGTGCAAGCGACACGGTGACGCTTACAACCGCTGAATCGCCGGATCTCCGGCTGACCTGCGCAGCCATGCTCGTGAATACCAACGATGCATTTACCGGAACTACGGATGTGGTGGTGGGGGACATCGGTATCGGGGAAAGCAGGAGGATCTTCCTGCATCCCTACGACGCCGGTACGGAGGTGAACGATGAAGCCGCTTCTACCGTGCCCGGACCGGCTGCCGGCGGAGAAGGATTCAACGCCGAAAGGCTGGAACGCGATTTTGTTTCTGCACACAGCGGCGTTGTAACTCAGGACGACGGGCTGGGGACATCGGTTCTTGACGAGTCGCACCGTTTTTTGTCGCCCGTTGCCGAGATCATCGTAACGAGAATACAGTAAACCCGTCTTTTTGAATATGGTTTTTGACTCTGCGGAGAAGCTGGCCCCCGGGCTTTGTCCATTGATGCGAACTGTTAATTCAAAAAAGGAGGTGGAGTATGAAAAAGTTCAGTTGTGGAGTTGTTTATTTCGTTTTATCCATTTTTTTAATCGCGGGTCTCACCAGTTCTCCCGTGTGGGGTGAAATGATGATGCACGGGAAAACGGGGATGCTCGAAGGGTTCAAAGGGCATCACGCTTCCGGCAAGGTTGCATTGACGAAGGACGATTCGGGGAGTTCTACACTAGTTCTTTCGGATATCAAGGTTGACAAGGTCCCCGATGGGTGGGTCTACCTGGCAAAGGGAGGAGACTACATGAAGGGAGTGGAACTGGGGAAGCTCAAACAATTCACCGGGACCGTTCGGTTTCCCATACCGAAGGATGTAAATACCGACGCATATGACAGCGTTGTCATCTGGTGCAGGAAATTCGATGTGGGGATCGGAAAGGCCTTCTTTGCAGGGAAAATGATGGAAGAAAAAGGAATGATGGAAGAAAAAGAGATGATGAAGGAAAAGAAAATGATGAAGTAAACAGACAAGCTGGGGCAAGAGGCGGGGAGAGGATAAGGTCCGGAAATTATTCTCTCTCCGCCACTACCAATCTCCGGTTCCCAAACCCAAGTAAAATGTGAGAAAACGGGAACTGACCCCTAACCATATTGGCCGTGATTTATTGGACAACCTTTTTCAGATTAATCTGATCGACGATGAGCCTGTAGACAATACAGTAAGGGTGATTTAGGGGCGCGGGCATAGTGCAGCTTTGAGGCAGGTCGATCACCCCTTCTCCTGTTCGGGGAGCCGGTCACCAGATGTGGAATTGACAGTGAGGCACTCTGTACGATACAAAACCGTATAATCTTATTTGCGATCGCTTAAAGGCAAGTAATTGATGTTCAGGGGAAATATATGGGAAAAGAAAAGCGAGGCAGCGCCGGGAAACTCGTCTCTGTGAATGTATCCATGCCACGGACGGTGGTGCACGAGGGACTCCAGGTGACCACGGGAATTTATAAGGAGCCGGTCGCCGGCCGGATCATGGTGCGCAAACTCAATGTCGACGGCGACGGCCAGGCCGATCTGAAAGTGCACGGGGGGGTGAATAAAGCCGTCAATGTCTACGACCTCGAAAATTATCGCTACTGGCAATGGGAGCTTAGCAGGGACGACCTTGCCTATGGACAATTTGGCGAAAACTTCACAACCTCCGGCATGCAGGATGACGGTATTCACATCGGGGATGTCTTCCAGATCGGTGGTGCCACACTCGAGGTGACCCAGCCCCGCGTGCCCTGTTTCAAACTTGACATGAAGATGGGCCTGCCGGGCTTTTCCCGTCGGTTTCTGCTCAGTGGCCGCCTGGGGTTCTACTTCCGGGTTCTCAAAGAGGGAGAAGTCGGCGCCGGAGATTCGATCAAGCGGCTGCAGGTCGGACCGGAGAAAGTCACCGTGCGAGAATTTGCCCATACCTATTACTTCGATAAGGAAAACCATGAGGTAATCGGTCGGATTTTGCGCATCCCTTCGATTTCGAGAGGATGGCGACGTGCCTTCGAGGAGCTCCTGGATGCGGCAGGGGGAAAGGGGAAAAGATTCCAGAAAAAAGAGGCGGCATGGCAGGGATTCCGGAACTTCATTGTCGACAAGAAAGTACCGGAAAGTAAGACAATTTCTTCCTTTTATCTGGTGCCAGAGGACAGGGATCCTCTCCCTGTTTTTATGCCCGGTCAGTTTGTTACCGTGAAGCTCAGCGTACCCGGCCATCAAAAACCGGTAATCCGCCCGTACTCCCTCTCTGAGTGCCCCGGTAAATATGAATACTACAGGATCACCGTGAAGCGGGAATCCCATCCCGAGGACCCGCGGATTATTACCGCTTCACACTATTTACATGATCTGGTCGAGCCAGGTGAACGCCTTCAGGTGGCGGCGCCGCGGGGTGACTTCTTCATCGATCCACGGGAGGAAACCCCGGCGGTTTTTATCAGTGGCGGGGTAGGGCTGACCCCCATGATCAGTATGCTAAACGCCATCGTCGCATCCGGAAGGAAGAGGCCGGTATGGTTCTTTCATGGGGCGCGCAATGGTATCTACCACGTAATGTGCGGGCACGTGAGAAAGATGGCAGAGGAGAACGAGAACGTCACGGTATACATCTGTTACAGCAGGCCCCGGCACGAAGACTTGGAAGGCCGTGACTACGATATCACCGGCCACCTGACCGTCGATCTTCTGAAAAAACTTTTACCCGGCAAGGACATGGATTTTTACCTCTGTGCACCACCGCAATTTATGGAATCAATGATGAAAGGTCTACAAGTGTGGGGGGTTCCGAGGGAGCGCATCCGATTCGAGCTTTTTGGCCCTGCCGCAATGCTTAAAGAGGGCACACGGCCGAAGCGGTTGAAGAAGGAGAAAGACCGGAGTATGGCAGTCTTCGAGGTTGCATTTGTACAGTCGGGGATTACCGCAAGGTGGGATTCAGACTATGCAAACCTGCTCGACTTTGCCGAGGATCACGATGTGTTCCCCGATTTTGGCTGTCGCTCGGGAATCTGCAACACCTGCACGTATGATCTTGTGGAAGGTGAAGTAGAATTTGCTTTTGAACCTCTCGAGCAACCCTCACCTGGGCGAGTGCTCCTGTGCTGCACCCGGCCAAAGTCCGAACTGGTCATCGATGCCTGAAACTCCAAGCGGCAGGGAGTAAGGTTACAGAGGGGGCCGGCCCTTCCTTCTGGCCCCCCTCGATACAAAGCGAAAGCGTTCCCCACACAGACCTATCCAGAGCCCTAGCAATGATCGAGGGCCCGTGTCAGGTCCTCGACCAGATCTTTCGTCGACTCCAGACCTATGGAAAACCGGATCATGGAGTCGGTGATTCCCCGTTTCAGCCGCTCTTGCGGGGTAAGGCCATGGTGGGTGGTGGTCATCGGCTGTGTGGCGAGGCTCTCAGGGCCGCCGAGGCTCGCGGCAATAGTGATCAGCTTAAGGTTGTCAACTACCCTTGTCGCGTCTTCTCCCGTGCCGTCGATCTCGAGGGTAAGCATTCCCCCGAACCCGGACATCTGGGACCTCGCCAGTTCGTGCTGGGGGAAGTCGGGCAATCCGGGGTAGAGGACCCTTTTCACCTTCGGGTGGCCCCTCATCGCTTCCGCCACTCCCTTTGCGGTCTGATTCTGCCGCTCCACACGAATGGGAAGGGTGCGAAGGCTCCTTGCGAGAAGAGCTGCAATTTCAGGGGCCATCATCTGGCCGAGATTTTTCCTCCACGGGCCTATCTGTTCGATGAGCCCCCTTGGCCCCATCAGGACGCCGCCCGTTAAATCGCTATGGCCACCCAGATACTTGGTCGCACTATGCACGGCAATATCCGCTCCGAGATCCAGCACCAGCTGGTTGATGGGCGTCGCGAAGGTGTTGTCAACAGCAACGAGTGCTTCGTAGGAGTGGGAGAGCTTGCAAATCTCCCGTATATCGAAGATCTCCATGTTCGGATTCGTGGGTGTCTCGAGAAAGACGAGGCCGGGCTTCTCCTTCAGCACCTCTTCCAGCCTGTGCACCTCGTCCCCGGTGAGCAGGTACGTGGGTATGCCCACCAGGGGGAGTTGATCGGCCAGCAGCTCCAGGGTTCCTCCGTAGGCGTTCCCGATGCAGACGATACCTTCCCGCCCATGGGTGAAAAAGAGCGCCGCCTCCGCCGCCATCCCGGAGGCAAAGACAAGAGAGGCTTCGGCATTTTCGAGACTCGCGAGCTTAACCTCTACACTTCTTATCGTCGGATTCAGCCCGTACCGGGTGTAGAGGTTTCCCGGACGCCTCCCCTCCACCACATCGAGGAGGTCTGCGGTGGATCTGAAGCCGAAGGTTGTGGTGTTGTAAATAGGCGTATGTGGGGACCCCTCGGCATCCCTTACCTCTCCCGCATGCACACAAAGGGTAGACAAATCATATTTCTTTTCCATACTGCCCTCCCCAGAAACGTTAGTGATTTCGTATGAATAATTGTATCAATCTCCGGAGCAATGTTTACGAGATATTGTTCAGGTCTGTAACCGGGGTCAGTTCCCATATCCTCAGGTTTTTCGCAATTTTTCCATGTGGGAAAAAAGATGGTAGAGGCTTGGTCTTCGCAGGAGCTGAGTGATCCATGCAAAATGTGAGAAAATGGGAACTGACCCCGTCATCATTTAAAATCTGATCAGGTCCTTGAGTCCATCGTGCTCAAAGATCATGCAGCTTTGAAGCGTCAACCTCTTCCCCGCACCGGCAGAAATGGCTCTATCATACATCGCATGAGCTATCGCCACATCGACGTAAGCAAGGCCAACGGCGTTGAAGTAGTTGATTTCCCCCTTCGATTCCCGGCCTTTTTTGTCCCCCGCAACGAGTTCCACTAAATTAGCATAGATGTCGTCATCGGTGAGTTCGCCGTCCTTATACATTCGGCTCAGGGTCTGGGTGCGGTGTTTGACCGTTTCCCAGTCGTCGCAGACGATTTTTGTGCACTTCTTTGCCACGGCATACTCGTCTTCCCATCCGCCGATGTGGCTGTAGAAGGCACCCTCTTTTACCCAGTCGGCTTTCAGGAGCGGCGCCTGGGCGCTCGTGCCGGTGACGATAACGTCTGCCCCCTCGATAGCCTTCGCAAGATCCGTGTTCGTTGGGATGAATTTCATGTCCGGGAAGATAGGCTGCATCTCCTCGATGAACTGCGCTTCCTCCGGTGCCGTTTTCGCCGACACACGGCACTCCTCGAGGCCTCTCAGGACCGTCTTTATTGCTACCAGGTGCATTTTCGACTGTTCGCCGGAACCGATGAACCCGATGACCTTCGAGTCTTTCCGGGCAAGGTGTTTCGCGGCGATCCCCCCCATGGCGCCGACGCGGATATTCGAGCAGAGGGTTCCTTCCATGACCGCCAAGGGGAATCCCTTTTCGATCTCCGAGAGAATGATCACCGCAGAGAGGTTCTGCAGCCCGTATTTTTCCGGGTTCGGGGGAAACACCGACACCCACTTCACGCCGCATATCTTATCGGTCAGAAAGGTGGCTGGCAGACAGTTGATCCGCTCCTGGGTCTCCTGGTTGAAGATCTGCACGATCTTTTCGGGAAAGAGGACTTCATCGTTGTTGAAGGCGAGCATTCCCTTTTCCGCAGCCGCCATGGCCATATTCATATCGAAACAGCCGGCCTCTATAAAATCTTCCTGGGACAGGTAGGTGAAGGTAATTTCGTTTTTCGACATAAAAGTGTCTCCTTATTGCAAGATTCCCTATTGTGACAAAAAGAGCTTGGTCATTCAACAAAATCGGGCCCGGAGCAACACGGAACCTCTGATCTCCGGCGCCACGGACTCTCGCGCCACAAGTGTGATTTCTGGTTTTCATTCCCCGCCGCGCATCCCATATGAGATCTCCCTTTCTTTTGGCGCGAAAATGTGAGGAAGTGGGAACTGACCCCAATGCTGATCTTGTTATCTGGTTTCGAGATACGGTAAGGTGATAAAAATCATTTTCCCGTTCTTTTGTGGTTCGTGCGATTGGTGGAAAGGGGTATCTTCAAAGTCCAAAAGGAGGCAGCACATGGGAAACGTGTTGAGGCGGGGGTTCTGGCGGCTTATGCTCCCGATCCCGGAAGGGGTATGGCGGAAGCGGATCTCAGCCGTTGGAAGCAAGATCGAAAGAGAGCTTTCGTTCATGGAGGAGGACCATCGCAGGGTCCATCACTTCGTGGTGAGAGAGCTGCCACGGGCCGGGATGCCGCTTCCGGCAGAGGCTATCTCTGAGAGTCTGGATATACCCGTGGAGCGGGTTTTGGCCATCCTGGATGAGCTCGAGTCCCGCATGGTGTTCCTGGTGAGGAACAGCGAGGGGTCTGTGGTGTGGGCCTATCCCGGAACCGTGGAGGAAACGCACCACCACGTCACCTTCAGCACGAAAGAGGAGCTCTACGCCGCCTGAGCGGCCGACGTGATTGCCACGCCCTTCGTGCAGGGGCGCCTGAGAGGAACGGACCTGTCGGTTCGGGTGAGAACCAGGTGTGCTCACTGCGAAAAAGAGCTGAACCTGGAGATAGACAGCGACCTCAATATCACCGCACAGGACGGTGCGGAGCCCATGGTGTTCATACCGGAGGTAAACGTCTTCACCCTTGACGCCCCCACCATCATCGATGATTTTTGAAACGAGAACGTGTTCTTCTGGTCAGAAGAACATGCCAGGGCATACCGCCGCAGGAAACACAGCGTCCGCGGCTCATACTTTACCGCCCCCCAGATAAAATACGTCACGGAAGTCTTACAGAGTGCGATTTTCGGGTTCAAACGGGAAGATACAGAGTAGGAAATGGCAGGGTTACCGGGGTCAGTTCCCATATCCTCAGGTTTTTCGCAATTTTTCTAAGAGGAAAGACAGGCAGCAGGGGCTTGATCATCGCAGGGGCGAAGTGACGTATGCAAAATGTGAGAAAATGGGAACTGACCCCCTTGGCGCGCAGACTGAATTTTTTCAGGGGCGCCGCGATATTCCTGACCCAACTGCCGATTTTGCTCTATGTGGGCGCAAAGTTTGATCTGTTATTCGGATTCAATAAG
>JBFFNJ010000032.1:0-12953 GCA_041563215.1 Candidatus Deferrimicrobia bacterium
GTCCTCCCTACGGGAGCGATGCCCATCGGCGCGATTACGGCCCTCTTCGGTGCTCCCTTCTTCATCTATATCCTCCGGAGGAGGATCTGATGGGCGAGGCGATGTTCTCCCTGAAAAACGTGGCGTTCAGCTACAGTGCACGTCCCCTCTTTTCCGGCCTGAACCTCACGGTAAACAAGAGGGACATGGCCTTCGTCCTCGGGGAGAACGGATCGGGAAAGTCGACGCTCCTTAAAATTATCTGCGGCATACTCACGCCGTCCTCCGGTGACGTGGAGGTAAGCGGCAGGAGTATCTTTTCTCTGGGAAAAAGGGAGCGCGCCTCACTTGTTTCCTATGGCGGGGACGAGGTGCCTGCGGACTTCCCGCTCACCGTTTTTGACTTCGTCTCCCTGGGGAGGTTCCCCCACCGGGGTTTCTTCGGCTCCTTCCGCTCCGATGACCGGGAGATGGTGGAAAAAGCCATGGAGATGATGGAAATCGCCTCTTTCCGGAACCGGTACCTGCAGGAGCTCTCGGCGGGGGAGAGACAGAGGGTATTTCTTGCCCGGGCAATTGCACAGGATGGAGAACTGATGGTCCTGGACGAGCCTGCGGCACACCTGGACATGAGAACCACGGTGAAGATATTCGGCATCCTCGCACGGCTCGCCCAGGGGGGGAAAACGGTAATCGTCTCGTCACACGATGCGAACATCACGGCCCGTTACAGCAGTTCAGTTCTCATCCTGAAATCCGGGGGTCTGATTGCCTGCGGGCCGAGAGATCAGGTCCTCACGGAGGAAACAATCAGGGAAGCTTTCGGTGTGGAAGTTCGCGTCGATGTAAACCCTTCCGATGGGACACCCAGGATAACCATTGTCGAGTAAAATTATTTGCGCCTGCATGGGTTCCGGTTTTCGAAGGGGGGAACCTGTGGGATATTGCCGCGGGAATCGGGAGGTACGGCTCATCATTGAGGAACCGGGAAGATTCGGCTGACGGGTGGATGCATATTTATGTTTTTCTCGGAACGATAAAGGGATAGTATAATGATATGTTAAGTTAGGTGTTGAGGATGCGATGAAGCAGGAAAAAATCGACTATATCCGCGGATTGCTCGAGGGGCAGTTGCATGACCTCTTGGGGGAGGCAGTCAAGACCATCAACGACATGACAGGCGATAACGCACCTTTTCCCGACCCAACGGACAGGGCACTGCTCGAGTCGGACAGGAACTTCATGCTCAGGATCAGGGACAGGGAAAGAAAGCTGATAGTGAAAATACAGGAAGCGTTGAAAAGGATCGAAGACGGGACCTACGGGGTGTGCGAGGATTGCGGGGGGAGTATTTCATCGAAACGTCTCATGGCGAGACCCGTCACCACCATGTGTTATGACTGCAAGGTCGATTCAGAAGAAGAGGAAAGAGAATAATCCAGCAATAGACGCCAGCCGGAGGTAATAATGCCTGAGCTGAGAAAAGACCCCATAACGGGAAGGTGGGTCATTATCTCTACGGAAAGGGCAAAGCGGCCTCACGATTTCGTCAGGGATGACGGGAAGAGAAGGGGGGGGTTTTGCCCCCTCTGTCCCGGTAACGAGAAGATGACTCCCCTCGAAGTGTATGCAATCAGGGAAGATGGCTCTCCGCCGAACCGCCCCGGCTGGAATATACGGGTGGTGCCCAATAAGTTTCCTGCCCTCATGATAGAGGGCGACCAGGGAAAGGGAGCAGAGGGGATATACGACAGGATGAACGGAATCGGGGCTCACGAGGTGATACTCGAGACGCCCGACCATGAAAAGGACATATTCGATTTTGACACGAAGGAAATTGAAAACGTTGTTATCGCATACAGGGAGCGGGTTTTGGACCTGAAAAAGGATCTGCGCTTCAAATACGTGCTCGTCTTCAAAAATCACGGAGAGGAAGCCGGCGCGTCCCTCGAGCACAGCCATTCACAGTTGATAGCACTCCCCATCGTACCGAAAAGGGTTTCAGAGGAGATAGTCGGGGGGTACAACTATTTCCGTTTTCGCGACCGGTGCGTATACTGTGATATCGTTGACCAGGAACTTTCTGCAAAGGAGCGGATTATCGACGAGAATGCAGATTTCGTCTCCATTGCCCCCTATGCGCCGAGGTTTCCCTTTGAGACCTGGATAATTCCCAAAAAGCACAGCGCCGTGTTCGAGAAAACCGATAACGCTCAGCTTTCCTCCTTTGCCGAGCTGGTCCTTCTTACACTCAGGCGATTAAACGCCGTCCTTTCAAACCCGCCCTTCAATTACGTGATCCACGCGTCTCCATTCAACGTGGGAGAGATCGAACATTATCACTGGCATCTGGAAATTATTCCGAAGCTGACGAAGATAGCGGGTTTCGAATTCGGGTCCGGATTCTATATAAACCCAACCCCCCCGGAAGAGGCGGCCCGGTACCTGAGAGAATCATCTTCATGATATTTTTTTCACCAAGGTAGTGATATGAAAGTGCTTGTCATATCATCGGAAATGGTACCTTTTGCAAAAACGGGGGGTCTTGCGGACGTAACGGGAACCCTGCCGAAGATGCTCATGAAAAAGGGGCTGGACGTCGCCTGCATTCTCCCGAAGTACCGGTCGGTGACCGAAGAACTGTATCCGCTCCAGGATACGGGCGTGAAGATCAGGGTGCCGATGGGCAACAGGGAGGAGGAGGGCGCTATCCTCTCTACCGTTCTGGGCGGCGGGTTGAACTGTTATTTTGTTGAAAACGAAAGGTATTACAACAGGGAGTATCTGTATGCCACAAAGGACGGGGATTACGTCGACAATGCCGAGCGGTTCATCTTTTTTACGAGGGCCGTTTTCGAGTTTATCGTCAGCCGGGGAACCCGGTTCGATATCATACACTCGAACGACTGGCAGGCTGCCCTCATTCCCGTCTACCTGAGGACCCTCTACAGCGGCTTTGACATCTTCGCGGAAACGGCATCTGTCTTTACGATACACAACCTGGGGTATCAGGGGCTCTTCTGGAGCCACGACATGCCCCTGACCGGTCTGGGGTGGGAGATGTTTACCCCGAGGGCGCTAGAGTTTTACGGAAAGATGAACTTCCTGAAAGGGGGGCTCGTTTTTTCCGATGTGTTGAATACGGTGAGCGAGACCTACGCAAAGGAAATTCAGACGCCTGAATTCGGCTACGGACTCGATGGTGTGCTCTACGAGGAGAGGGATAATCTCTATGGGATTCTCAACGGAGTCGATTATGAAATATGGAGCCCTGAGTCTGACGGGTACATACGGGCAAATTACACGAGGGACGATCTGTCGGGGAAGGTTGAGTGCAAAAAGGACCTCCTTCAGGAATACGGCTTTGCTTCCGATGTGGAAACCCCGGTGATTGGAATAATTTCCCGCCTCGTGGCCCAGAAAGGTTTTGACATCCTCTATGAGATTGGAAGCGAGCTTGCAGGTCTCGATCTGAAGTTCGTCATACTGGGGACGGGAGAGCGAAAGTACGAGGATTTTTTCCTGGAGATGGCCGCCAGATACCCTTCCAAATTCGGCGTGAAGATAGCCTACGATGATGCTATCGCCCACAAGATAGAGGCGGGGGCCGATATGTTTTTGATGCCATCGCTGTATGAGCCCTGCGGCCTCAACCAGATCTACAGCCTCAGGTATGGGACGGTTCCCGTTGTGAGGAATACGGGAGGGCTTGCCGATACGGTCATAGATGTCGATGAGGACCCGGAGAGAGGAACGGGTTTCAAGTTTTCCCGTTACCACGCAACCAATCTTTTTGGTGCCATTGTCAGAGCCCTTTCTTGGTATCATAAAAAAGAGGAATGGAAGCAGATGGTGGTAAGGGGAATGGAGCTGGACTTCTCGTGGGACGTTTCCGCATCAAAGTACGTTGAACTCTACAAAAAAGCCCTCGCAAAGAGGGGTGTCCACACTTATGAATAAGCACGGAAGTTCTTCCATTGAGATAGTTTCCAGGATCGTCGAGGTATCGAATTCAAACATACAGGTTGAAAACCGGCTGAAGTTCATCTGCGACATCCTGTCGCGGGAACTGGCGGTCGATTGCGTCTGTATTTACAAGCTCCCGGCCCATTCCCTTTACCTCGAGCCGTGGGTATCCTCGACCATATCCGTCGAAGACAGTCTCCACCAGGATTTCAAGGTAAGGCTGGGTGAGGGGGTTTCCGGCATGGCAGCGTGGAAGAGGCAGCCTCTGTTCGTCGAAGACCTGCAAAATACTCCCCCGGGAGTCTCGGTGGTTCCGACGGAAACAAGGGATTTTGTTTCCATATATTCGGTTCCCGTGAAGGACGACGTGTACCTGTACGGTGCGATGAATTTCTCTTCACGGATAAAGAGGGATTTTAGCGCAAGGGAAAGGGATATCATCAGGGTAGCCTCAATGGAGGTTGCCGGCGCCATCAGGAATTCCCGGCTTTACCGGGATGCCCGAAAGAGGGTCTCCGACCTGCTCACGCTCAACGAGATATCGCGTGCGATAACCTCTTCCTTCAGGCTCAGCGATATTGTCAATTATGTGACGCGGACGACGACGAGGATTGTTGAGGCAGACGGATGTTCCCTCAGGCTGTACAATCACGCAAAAAGGTCATGGGAACTTCAGGCCGAGGAAGGTTTCGTCCAGAGGGGCCTGGCGAGGGAACCGAGGCAGATTGGCAGGAAGATCGCCACCTATATTCTCCGGGAAAAGAAACCCCTGCTCATAAATTCTCTTGAAGACTCCCACTACTACCGGGAGCTGAAGAGCAAAGGGATTTCGTCTTTTCTGGGCGTTCCCATTGTTTCGAAAGGAAAACCCCTGGGGGTCATACTCTATTACCGGTTCGGCGAGGGAGAAACCACCTTCGATCACGAGTGCCTCAATCTCGTCCAGACCATCTCAACCCTCCTGGCAAACGTACTGGAAAATGTGAAGATGTACAAAGAGGCGGCAGACCTTGCGAAGGAGAACCAGTTTAAAGTCAAGCGCCTCCAAACGCTCTACGACGTGGCCCGAACACTCATGTCGACCATAAAGACGGAAAAACTGCTCAGAGTGATGCTCGATTCCCTCACTTCCCCCGGAGGCTTGAACTATTCCCGCGCGATCCTCTTTCAGCTCTCCGCCGACGGAAAGCTCCTCGTGCCGAAAATGGCTTTCGGCCCGGTAACGAAAAAGGATGCGAGCGAGTTGAGAAGACTCTACAAGAAGGTGGAAGATGCAGGAGCCAAAGGGGAACAGCTCAGCAGGCTTCAGGAGAAGTTCTGGAAGCAGGTTGCCGATTACCGGATCCCCCTTTCCTGGAATGACGAATGCGTGATAGCGAAGGCTGTGTGCGAGGGAAAAGCGGCAACCTCCACGAAGGGGTGCAAGAGAGTTCTGAAATATCCGGACAGCTTCTGTTCACTTCATGCAGACTCCTTCGTCGTGGTTCCCATGTTGGTAAAGGGAGCCGTACGGGGGGCGGTTTACGTTGACAACATGTTCAGGGAGCGGGAGCTCACAGAAGAGGATATCCACCTGCTGACCATGTTTGCTTCGGAAGCGGGGCTTTCGCTGGAGAATTCAGAGCTCTACGAGAACCTGGAGAAGGCGCTGGGCGCCCTTCAGAGCACACAGGACAGGCTGATTCAGAGTGAAAAGCTCGCCGCCCTGGGTGAGATGGCTGCCCAGCTTGCACACGAGATCAAAAACCCGCTGACGGTGGTAGGTGGTTTTGCTTCGCGTATGCTCAAGAAGATCCGGCTGGAAAAGGTCGACATCGACCCGAAGTCAATCGTGAACTACGCCAGGGTGATCGTCAAAGAGGTCAACAGGCTGGAAAGGATATTGAACGAGACCCTCTATTTCAGCAGGGTGGAGAAGAGGCCGACCTTTGAATCCGTCGAGATCCATTCTCTTATCAGGGAAGTGCTCGCCCTTTTCCGGGAAGAGTTCGATGAAAACTCCATAGAGGTGCGGACATCTTTTTCAAGCGATGTCGACACGATAAAGGTCGACCCGGACCAGATAAGGCAGGTGGTCTGGAATATCATCTCGAATGCCGAACTCGCAATGGAGCACGGTGGGATCTTAACGGTTAAAACAAACAGGATAAACGAGCCCTTCCCGGGGGTTGAGATCGTGATTTCGGATACCGGTGGCGGTATCCCCCCGGAGGTGACGGGAAATATTTTCAATCCCTTCTTCACCACGAGGCCGGGAGGGACAGGGCTTGGTCTGCCGATCGTGCACACGATCGTGACCAGGCACGGCGGGCTGATCAACCTCGACAACAGGGTGGGGGAGGGGGTCATCTTCCACGTGCTCCTTCCCGCGGAACCCGAGCAAATAGCCTTCGAGCGGGAGAAAGAACTGATGTTTAGAGGTGGCATAGGTGGATTCAAGGATGAAAGCGATCTCAGATAAGGTGCGGGCAGAAGAGAGGATCACGGAATCCGATGCGTTGTACCTCTTCCAATCGGAGGATATCTTTTCGATCGGGGAAATGGCCTCCCTGGCAAACGAGCGGAAGAACGGGAATAATTCCTACTTCATCATCAACAGGCACATCAATCCCACGAATATCTGTGTGAACAGGTGCAAATTCTGTGCTTTCAGCAAGAACAGGGGGGAGGACCTCGCCTACGAGATGACCCTTGATGAGGTGGTTGCCAGGACGAAGGAGGCCGTTTTACAGGGGGCGACGGAGATCCACCTCGTGGGGGGGCTTCACCCTGATTGGCCTTTCGAAAGATACATAGAGATGCTCGAGGCGATAAAGCAGGTGTCACGGGCTATGCATATACAGGGTTTCACGGCAGTTGAAATAGATTACTTTTCTCAGATTTCGGGTTATAGCATAGGCGAAGTTCTCGAAAGGCTCATCGATGCAGGCCTCGGCAGCCTTCCGGGCGGTGGGGCCGAAATATTTTTCCCCTCGGTACGGGAAAAGATCTGTCCCGAGAAGATTTCCGGTGAACGCTGGCTTCAGGTCATGGAGAGCGCCCACAGACAAGGGCTGCATTCAAACGCCACCATGCTCTACGGCCACGTGGAGGACTTTACCCACAGGGTTCACCATATGGAGCTTTTGCGCCGGGCTCAGGACAAAACGGGCATGTTCCAGGCCTTCATCCCCCTGGCATTCCACCCGAAAAACACGGAAATCTCCAAGGGGTTCACATCGGGGATCGATGATCTGAAAACCCTGTCGATTGCAAGGATTTACCTGGATAACTTCGACCACATCAAGGCATTCTGGATAATGCTGGGAGAAAAAATTGCCCAGCTCTCCCTCATTTTCGGGGTCGATGACATCGACGGCACCGTGGTGGAGGAGAAAATCACCCACGCTGCGGGGGCGAAGACATCGGAAGAGCTTACCGTTTCGGAAATCGTGGGCCTGATAAAACAGGCGGGCAGAACGCCGGTCCAGAGGGATACTCTCTACAACGTGGTGAAGGTGTGGAATTGATCGACGCGATCCTTTCCAGGGCTGTTTCGGGGGAGAGAATTTCCGACGGCGAGTGGAAAAATCTCTGGGATGAAGCCTCTCTCTTCGATCTGGGGAGGGTGGCCCACCAGCTCCGTCTCGCCAGGACTGACCCCCGCACGGTAACCTTCATCATAGACAGGAACATCAATTACACGAACGAGTGCGTTTCCGGCTGTGCCTTCTGTGCGTTCTTCCAGAAACCGGGCTCGGAGGGGGGATACGTTCTCTCCCGCGAAGAGCTCTATGACAAGGTAAAGGAGGCGAAAGACCTGGGTGCCACGCAGATTCTTCTACAGGGCGGGCTTCATCCGGGGCTGGACCTTGCCTTTTTCACGGGGATGCTCCGGTTCATCAAAGAGCACTTCGACATAAACATACACGGATTTTCTCCTCCCGAGATCCTCCACATTGCCCGCAAAGCAGATAGGTCTGTTGAAGATACACTCGCGGTGCTCGCCGATGCGGGCCTCGATTCCATTCCCGGCGGGGGCGCCGAAATTCTCGACGATCGTGTGAGGGGAAGGATAAGCCCGCACAAGATATCCGCATCGGAATGGATCGATGTCATGCGCAAGGCCCATGGCCTGGGGCTTCCCACCACGGCCACGATGATGTTTGGCAGTATCGAGGAGAGCGAACACATCCTGAACCACCTGAGGCTCCTGAGAGAGCTTCAGGATGAGACGGGCGGGTTTACCGCGTTCATACCCTGGTGCTTCCAGCCGAAAAACACTGCACTTTCAAACTCTTCTGATTTCGCCGGACGAAAGGACACCTTACTGCGCGGCGTTCCCGGGTACCTGAGGGTTCTGGTCCTCTCGAGGATATATCTTGATAATTTTCAAAATATCCAGGTGTCGTGGGTAACCATGGGGCTCAAGGTGGCCCAGATAGCGCTCTTTTTCGGCGCCAACGATTTCGGTTCGCTCATGATAGAGGAGAACGTGGTCCGCGCCGCCGGTGTTAGCTATCACACCGAGATCGGTGACATTCTGGATGCCATCCGGGGAGCGGGCTTTCACCCGGCAGTGAGAAACACCACGTACGGGATTCTTTATTCCTGTTGAATATAACCAGACCTCTGTGGTATTCGGACAGAAACCCGATGAACATTGCGGAGGTGGGAGTGGTCTGGCACGAGAAATTGAAGGCGAGATTGCTGGTTCCCATACTCATCGTGCTTTTCTTGTCGATGGTTGCAACCCTCTCCTGGCTCTACTTTATGGGGAGGGAACGGCTGCTCGAGAGAGCAGGCAACGAAACGGCTCTGGTAAGTGAGGTCATAAAGGCCGGTATCCGGAACCAGATGATGGGAAAGTCGCCCGGTGTGATCCAGGAGACCGTTCGCCTTATCCAGCAGAAAGCGGGGCTCAGGGAAGTTTCGATCATTACGAAAAAGGGCGTCGTTGCCTACTCTTCCCGTGAGGGCAACGTGGGAAAAAAGATGGGGCGGAACAGCAGCACATGCATGATTTGCCATCGAGGCGGGGGGCAGCCGAAAAAACATACGATTGTCATGAAGGAGGAGAGCGGTGAACGGATATTCCGCTCCGTCAATCCGATCGAGAACCAGATACAGTGCCGCAGCTGTCACGGGCGCGATGGGAATCTCCTCGGTGTCCTGATCGTCGATCAACACATAGGGAGTGTCCTTCCCGACATAAAGGGTGTACAGAAGTCCCTTATTGCCTTCGGGTTGATAACGGTCGTCGTCATCGGTGGACTCCTCTTCATAATCGTGGAAACCCAGGTGGTGAGGCCGGTCAGGATGATCATGGAGGGTGCGAAGAAAATCAGGGCCGGGAATCTCGATGCGAGGATGGATCTGAACGTGCGGGGGGAGATGAGCGAGTTGGGGGGAGTCTTCAATTCCATGGTGGAGGGCATCGGGGAACGGATCGGGGAGATCGAGGAAAAAAATTTCGAGCTTGTCACGCTCTATTCGATGCTGGAGCGTATCACCAAGACCATCAATATGAGCGAACTTCGAAAAATCGTCCTCGATGTCATCATGGAGGTGTGCAACGGCGTGGAATACGGCGTCATCGTCATCAGGCTTGCCGAAGAAAAGAGGGTCGAGCTCTATTTTCGGAAGGTCCATGACGAAAGGACAGTGGACATCGCATTCGATCCCGACGACGCAGAGGCATCCCGGGCTTACGTAAGCCCCGCCTTCATGAGGATGTGGGTCGCGGGGGGGCTCACGGAAGGAATATCCACTGATGGAGGAAGCGGCCTGCTTTTGCCTCTCGCTGTCGGGGAGAGGGGCCTTGGATTTCTCTATGCTCGCAAAGGGAAAGGCGGAAAGTTCAGCGAACGGGAGCAGATATTCATGAACGCCCTGGTCTCTCATATTTCCGTGGCCCTTGCAAATTCCCGGCTCTACACGATTGCGATCACCGACGAGCTGACGGGAGCGTTCACCATAAAGCATTTCCAGCAGGCCCTCGAGGATGAGGTGGAAAGATACCGGCGGTACGGGCAGAAGGTTTCTCTCCTCATGATAGACCTGGATGATTTCAAGGCGGTCAATGACGGATACGGACATCCAGCGGGAGACAGGACCCTCAGGGATTTTTCCGGGCTCGCAGGCGATGCAATCAGGGATGTGGACATCCTGTGCAGGTACGGTGGGGAGGAGTTTGCCGTCATCCTTCCGGACACGGACAGCAAAACGGCGATGGTCGTTGCGGAAAGGATACGCCAGCGGACGCAGGAGAGGGTTTTCTCTTTTGAGGGCAATGATATAAGGCTTACCATCAGCGTGGGCGTTGCCTGCTGTCCCGCCGATGGCGTGACCGTCAGGGACCTTGTACGTGCCTCGGAAAGAGCTCTTTCCAAGGCGAAGGAAGAGGGAAAGAACAGGGTTGTATCCTGGTAGACAGCTGAAGGTCGCAAGGAGGACAGGGTGCTCGATATACGATACGTGAGGGAAAACATTGAAGCGGTCAGTGATGGTATGAGGAGAAGGCAGATGGAACCGGATCTTGCTCCCTTCGTAGAACTTGACCGGAGAAGAAGGGAGATTCTCTTCGAGGTGGAGAACAAAAGAGCCATGCGGAACAAAGCCTCCGAGGAAGTGGCACAGATGAAAAGGGAGGGGGCGGACATTAGCGCCATCACCCGGAAGATGCGGAGTATTTCCGGTGAGATAAAGGAGCTGGAATCAGAGCTTTCCCTGGTTGAGGAAAAGCTCGAGGAAATGATGATGGGCATACCCAACCTGCCCCACGACACCGTGCCAACGGGAACCACGGAAGAAGAGAACCTGGAAGTGAGGGTGTGGGGTGAAAAGCCCCGCTTTGACTTCGAGGTGAAAGACCATACGACGCTCGGCGAGGAACTGGGGATCCTTGACTTTGAGAGGGCGGTCAAAATAACCGGTGCCCGGTTTTCCCTCCTGAAAGGCCCCGGGGCCCTCCTCGAACGTGCGCTGATAAATTTCATGCTCGACATGCACACCGGGGAACACGGGTATACGGAGTACCTGCCCCCCTTCATGGCGAACAGGGAGAGCTTTGTCGGAACGGGCCAACTCCCGAAGTTCGAGGAGGATCTCTTCAGGGTCTCCGATACGGATTTTTACCTGGTTCCCACGGCAGAGGTACCCCTTACCAATGTCGTCAGAGAAGAGATATTGCGGGAAGAAGACCTTCCCCTCAAAATGACTGCCTATACGCCCTGTTTCAGAAAAGAGGCCGGCTCATACGGCAGGGACGTGAGGGGAATGATCAGGCAGCACCAGTTCAACAAGGTCGAACTCGTCAAGATAACCTCCCCCCACACATCCTGGGACGAACTCGAGACATTGACGCGCGATGCGGAGGAGGTGCTGCGGAGGCTCGGCCTCAGTTACCGGGTCGTTTCGCTCTGCACGGGCGACCTTGGATTCTCTGCGGCCAAAACCTACGATATCGAAGTCTGGGTTCCCTCGGAAGGGCGGTACCGGGAGATATCTTCCTGCTCGAACTTTACCGATTTCCAGTCGAGGAGGGCAAAGATACGCTACCGGGAGAAGGAAAGCAAAAAGGTCCGGTTCTGCCATACTCTCAATGGCTCGGGCCTCGCTGTGGGGAGAACGGTCGTTGCCATTCTCGAAAATTACCAGAGAAAAGACGGGACCGTAGATATACCGGAGGCCCTCAGAGGGTATATGGGGGGGCTGAAAACGATAGAACCAGCAGGTTAGTTCATAGTTTCGAGTTCAGAGTTAACTGCAAATCAATAAACGGGAACATCAGAAAGCGGAGAGGAGAAAAGGGAAGGTGGAAGAAAAAACCCGGTTCCCCGTTCAGCTGGCCGCCGTGAGAACCGGGTTTCGATTTTATGTTTTTCTGATTCCGATATCTGCACTCCGAATTGCATATTATCGTGGTTACATATCGCTTTTTTAAAATTTCCAGATAAGTCTGAGGGTCGTCCTTGTCCCTTCCGGTCTGTTTTTGGCCGCGCTTTCGATTGCCGTCTTTAGACCGATGGCGAGTTTGCCCGGGGGGGACCAGAAAAGGGCCGGCCCGATGGCGAATACCTGCTCCTCTTCTGTGATAAATCCGAAAGGCGGATTCACCGGTCCTCCATCGACACCGTCTTTCTCGAGTTGTTTTAAATAGTATCCGGCAACGGCAATCCTCAGATCCTTGACCACTTCATATTCAAAGGAGTAGTTGAAGTGGAACACGTCACCCGGTTCGATACTGTCAACACCAAATCCGACGAATGGATCGTCGTTTTCTCCATTGAATGTGTAATGAATTCTCCAACTCGTAGAGAACTTGGGGGTAAAGAAGAGGGTGAAGGCGTAGTAGGGTTCTATCGTGTAGATGTTCCAACCAGGATTTAGAATAAAGTTATTATTGTATGCCCCAACAGGAAAAATAAATTGAAGTTCGAACCGGTGGAGGTAGGGAAGCCCGAACAGTTTATGATTGAACCACTGGATGAACGGTCCCACCAGAATGTCTCCGAAGTGATTCGGATTTGAGCTGAGACCGAAGCCGTTCAGGCCATTGGTGTTGATAGTAACCACCGGCAGTATCGATTCGATGCCGAGGTGTCCATTCAACACTTTGTAGTTTGATACGTAGATAAACTGGTTGAATGATATGAGAGCATCAAGCTTTTCACCATTCAAAATGGCAAGGTCATTACCGTTTCCATCCTTGAACGTGGATGCTTCATAGGCCTGAATATATTCGAAGAAGTAGAGCCCCGGGCCGGGGGGCTGATCGAGGACATTGGTAAAACCGAGGTTGAGCGGCGGCTGATTGTAAGCGAGAGCGGATGAGGCCGCCACAATCAGGGCCAGGCAGAGCATATATACGACACACCGTTTTCTCATTTCTCCCCTCCTTCCGTTTTCAGAAAAGGATTAAATTTATCTTCCCATCTGTCAAGGACAAAATTTTCATATCGTTCTCTTTTCAGATCAAAAAGGACCGGCCCCGGTCCTTGTGACCGGAGCCGGGTGTGGTGGGGTAA
>JBFFNJ010000033.1:0-12835 GCA_041563215.1 Candidatus Deferrimicrobia bacterium
ACTGCGATTTCTATTCGGTCCCCTATTCCCGGGAGCTGGCGGAAAAGTACGTGGAAAGCCTCATCGGGGAAATCGAAATCTTCTCCCGCCATGCAGCCCCCGGCACCTGCGGGGGGTTAAACACCCTCTACATCGGCGGGGGGACACCATCCTGCCTTACCCCCGGTCTTTTCAGCAGGATAACGGAAACCATCGGGAAACGCTTCGACCTGTCAGCGCTAAAGGAATTTACCGTAGAGGTAAATCCGGGAACGCTGTCAGCGGAGAAGCTCTCCGCCTACGAAGATGGGGGAGTGAACAGGATCAGCGTGGGGGCACAATCATTCAACGACACGCACCTGAAAAAACTGGGAAGAATACACCGAAAGGAGGATGTCTACCGGACGGTGGGGCGGGTCCGGGACGCCGGCTTTTACAACGTAAACATCGACCTCATTTTCGGGCTCCCCTTGCAAAGAGAAAAGGAGGTTGTTCATGACGTAACGGAGGCGATAACCCTCTCTCCCACCCACATCTCGGTCTACGCGTTGTCGATAGAGGAGGGGACACCCCTCTACGAGGAGGTACGGTGCGGACTGGAAACTCCCTCTGATGATACATATGCACAATGTTACCGCACCCTTTGCGGGCTTATGGAACATATGGGGTACCACCACTACGAGATATCCAATTTCGCCAGGAAAGACTTCGAATGCGCTCACAACATCGGTTACTGGACGGGAGAGGAGTACATCGCATTCGGAGCGAGCGCATCGGGCCACCTAAAGGCGGGCCGCCCTCGCGGCGGCATCCGGTACACGAACCACGGGACCATCGGGGAGTACATTCGGGCAATCGAAAGGGGACAGCTGCCGCGGGCGGAATCAATTGAAAATGACGCCGCGACTGCGTGGAAGGAGCGCCTGATCATGGGGCTCCGGCTGACAGACGGCATTTGCATGGCCTCGATAGAGGGAGAACTCGGAGAGCCGCCACGAAGCATAAAGAGGTCGATACACCACCTGCTCGAGACAAAGATGCTCCAAAAGGACGGAGATGTGCTGAGGATTCCCCATGATTTCATTTTCGTCTCGAACGAAATCCTTTCCCGACTCGTTTGAGGAACCACATGCCGGTTCCAGGCCAAACCCGGCATCTCTCTATTTCAAACGCACCTTATAGAGGGAATAGAGCTTTCCCCGGTACACCCCCGAAACGGTCCCGAGGGAGGTGAGTTTCACCGATGGATCGGCACCGGGAAAGATCACATAGGCGTTTTTCCTGTTCGACGTGTAGGCCACCACATCCTCGAAGCTCTTTGCGCTGTGCACTTTCTTCCCCGTAAAATAGACCACCGAAGGCTTGAACTTCCGGTAAAAAATTACGGGAGAATCTTTGTCCTCTGCCTTGTTCAGAAACCGAGAAATCTTCTGCAGGTCCGACTGCCGGTACTCATACACCCCGGGGAGAACGGCAAAGAAGACGAACCACAGAAACAGAAGCTGGGGTATCAGCATCGCCGCGAAGATCTTTACCCTCACCCTCTTTACGTTTTTCCTGAACACGGTGAATATTCCCACAAAGAACGCTCCCACGAGAAGGAGCATCCCGGGATAAAAGAGGAGCTTTGAAAGCCCGGCCTCCGAGATTACGGGAAAATATTCCTTCGGGTAAATCATCAATATGGCGAGGAGAACGCAGCAGATGGAATAGGCGTATGCCCCCGTCACAAGACCGAGATCTGAAACCTTCTCTCTCAGGATCACCTTTTCGAGAAAGAGCCCTACCATGATCGCCAGTGCAGGAAATATGGAGAGGATGTAGGTGGCAACCTTCTCGGAGGAGAGGGAGAAATAAATGAAAATGACGCAGCTGAAGAGGAGCAGGAACATGTCGAGGCTGATATTTTCACCCACCGCTTTCAGGGAAAACCCCCGCTCCTTGAGTATGGAAAAGAAGGTCTGGGGAAGGAAAAGGGACCAGGGAAACATACCGAGAAAGACCACGGGGATATAGTAATAGATCGGACCCCGGTGATCCGACGATGCGCTCACCATCCTTCCGATGGATTCCCCTATGTAGGCGTGAAAGAATTCCGGGCCCATCCGGAGGTACAGCGCGACGTACCAGGGCAGTGCGATGAGGAAAAAGAGCACGAGAGCCTTCCAATCCGCCAGGGCGCTCACCATCCTTTTGAGGCGACCGTTGAGCCACGAGAAGAAAAAAAGACACAGAAGGGGCAAAATGGCTCCCGCGATCCCCTTCGTGATGAAGGCAAGGGCCATGATGCAGACGCCGGCACGGATCATGAGCCTGTCGACTTTTTTCGCGTCGAAGGTCCCCATATAGAGCAGGAACGAGGAGAGAAACAGAAAGAAGGAAAAGACCATGTCTGCCACGGCAACCCTTGCCATGTAGGCAAAAAAGGATGAGGTTGCCAGGATGACGCCGGCAAGAAACCCCCCCTCAACCCTCGATTCACGGTGCACGATGCGGCCAACCGCCATGATCAAACCGAAGGCGAACAGGGCGGAAACGAGCCTGAACGACCCCGGCGAGAAGCCGAATATCTGGAAGAAACCGGCGAGGAGCCAGTAGTAGAAAATGGGATGGTCCATCCTCGGCTCCCCGTTGAAGGTGGGCACGAGATAATTCCCCGAACGGACCATTTCCACGGCAGACGCGGCATACCTCGTCTCGTCCACATCGAAGAGTCCGTAAATCGACAGGCCGAGCAAACAGATGGTGAGCCCGAGGATTACGAGGGAAAATATCGCCGAAAACTTCTCGATCCGCCCCCGGGCTTCATAATCCGACAGCTCGCTGAAGTTTACCTGCACGGCACATTCCCCTCACGGCGAAATGATTGCCAGGATGTACCGGTTCATGTCGATATACTTTTTGCCCACTTCCATCACCTGGTCCATCGTGACCGCATTGATCCTTTCGGAAAACCTGAGAAACTCATCGATTCCCGTCCCGTAGAGCTCGTTGAACATGAGGGAGTTGGCATATGAGCTGTTTGACTGCAGCGCTATCTCGAAGTTCCCTATGACGTAGTTCTTCGCTCTTTCCAGTTCCTCGGCGGTGATCCCCTCTTTGAGAAACTTCAGGATCTCCTCCCACATGGCGTCCTTTGCCTCCGCCAGTTTGTCTCCCCCCGTTCCCATGTAAAAGGCGAAAAACCCCCTGTCATACTGCTCAGATGAAAAGGCGCTGAGGGAATAGGCAAGAGACTTTCTGTCCCTCAGCTCCCGAAACAGCCTGCCTCCCTGCCCGGCAAGGGCTGATGAGAGGACCTGGAGGGGATACCGGTCGGTGCCGGCAAAGGTCGTTCCCAGGAAACCTATCACGAAGTGGGCCTGCAGCTTTTCCCGCTTCTTCTCGATCGTCACGGGGCCTTCCGGAGGCGACACCTCCTTGCTCTCGACGAGCGATGTGTCCCCCTCTCTCGAAAAATCCCCGAAGGCAGACGAAACGACGCTGCTGGCATGATCCGGCTCGAAATCTCCGGAAATCACGATCACCATGTTCTCCGGGAACACCAGCCGGTTGTAAGATGCCACGATCTGGTCACGGGTGAGAGAAGTCACCGATTCGGTCGTCCCGAGGGGATCGAGGGAATAGGGGTGTCGACCATACTGGGACGTGAGATAGAGCCTGATGACCTCCTTCGTCGGGGAGTCCTGCTGTGCCTTGATGGCCGCCAGCACCTCCTTTCTCTTCTTTTCCATCTCGTCTTCCCTGAAGGTGGGCGTGAGGATCATTTCAGACATGAGCTCGAGGCCCTTTTCGAAGTCCTCGCTCATAAACTTTCCCTCGAGCCCGAAAGAGTTTCTCCCGGAGAAGGCGCTGACACTCCCGGCCATACCCTCTATGATCTCGGAGAGGTCAGCTGCCCCGTTGCGCTTCGTCCCCCTCGTGAGCAAGTACGCCATCATGTTGCAGACACCGTTTTCCTCCTCCGTCTCGGCCCTGACGCCCCCCAGAAAACCAACGCTGATAGCAACCACCGGCACGGCGTGGTTTTCCCGCATCACGACCCTGATGCCGTTTGCAAGGGTGCTCCTCTTTATGGCCACGGGACGCTCTTTCTTCCCCGAGACAACCTCTCCATAGGACCTCTTCGCCATCTCCCTCACGTCGCCCTCCGTCAGCGAGAGATCCGACTCCTGGGGTATCACCAGGGAGATAACGAAGTTGTCCTCCCGGAAGAACTTCCGCATCACCTCGCCCACATCCTCCCTCGTCACCCTCCGCACCATATCGACATACTCCTCCTGAAAGAAGGGGTCGCCGAGGACGGTCCCGTAGAATCCCAGGAGCCTGGCGAGTGAAGACTGGGACTCGAGAGAATAGACGAAGTCGGCGATGGTCTTTTTTCGCGCCCGCTCGAGCTCCGGCCCCGAGACGCCGAAGGCAACCACCCCGTATATCTCCGCCAGGATTTCCTCTATGGCCTCCTTCACGTTGTCGGGCTCCAGGGTGGCACCGATGAGCATGAGTCCGGGGTCCCGGGGGGTGAACGAATAGGTGTAGATCGAGTCGACGAGTCCCCGCTGATCCTTGACGCGGGAGTAGAGACGGGAAGTCTCACCCTGCCCGAGTATCATGGAGAGGAGATCGTAGGCGTAAACGTCCTCGTCGGTCAGGGCGACGCCGGGAAAGGCCATGTCGATATAAGCCCTCTTCGTATCCATCTTTTTTACGATGATCTTGATCCCCTTCCTCTCGGGCTCGACCTGGCGCTCGGCAGGCGCCAATGCCTCCGGCTTCAACCGGGCCATGTGCTCCTCGATCGCCGGCCTGACCGCCTCAACGCTCACGTCACCCACGACGACGAGGAGCATGTTGTTGGGAACATAGTAGGTGCGAAAATAGGAGACGATCTCCTCACGGGTAATCCGGGAAAGGGTCTCGGGGAACCCGATGATCGGCCTCCCGTAGGGGTGCTTCTCGAAAAACTCGGAAAAGAGGTTCTTCGATACCATCCTTCCCGGGCTGTCCTGGTTCATCCGGTATTCCTCCATCACCACTTCGATCTCCTTTTTCAGTTCCGCGGCATCAAAGACCGAATTGGCGAGCGTATCGGCCAGCATCTCGATTGCCCGCTCCACGTACCGTGAGGGAATCGTGATGTGATACACGGTATGGTCAAAGGAAGTATAGGCATTTATCGCCCCGCCGAGAGATTCCACTTCCCGGGCCATCTCTCCCACCCCACGCTTCTGTGTTCCCTTGAAGGCCATGTGCTCGAGCACGTGGGAAATCCCCGCAAACGAGGGGGGTTCCTTCGTGCTTCCCGCTTTCACCCAGACCTGCACGGAGGCGATGGGGGAAACAGGGTTTTCCTTGATCACCACCCCCATGCCGTTTGCGAGGGTAAACTGGCTCTCGGCGGCCAGCAAGGGGCCAGCCGTGAGAAGGAGAAGTGCCAGAACGAACAGCCCGACGACGCGATACCCGTGTCTCATCTCTTGCTCCCTGTAGCGGTTTTTTTGAAGTAAAACGATCCTTTTTCCATGATCGGCCTGTCATCGAGATAGATCACCCCCTCCTGCCGGAGGTCTTTGATCATGTCCCAGTGCAGGGCCGAGTCGTTCTTCCCCCCCGACTCTGCGTAGGATTTGCCGAGGGCAATGTGTATGGTGCCACCGATTTTCTCGTCGAAGAGGATATCCCGGGTGAACCGGTCGATCCCGTAATTATAGCCGATCCCGAATTCGCCGGGAACTCTCGCTCCCCTGTCGGTGTCGAGAAGGCGCAGCAAGAGGTCCTCGTTTTTCTCCGCCGTCGCCTCCACCACCTTCCCCTTCTCGAAGCGCAGCCGTATCCCCGACACTTCCCTTCCCCCGAATATTGCGGGAAAACCGTAGTATATATTCCCTTCGACGGAGCCCTCAACGGGTGCGGTAAAGATCTCCCCATCGGGCATGTTGCTCTCGCCGGCACAGATGATAGCCTTTCTGCCCCGTATGGAAAAAGAGATATCCGTGTCCTCCCCCACGATCCTCACCACGTCCGTTCTCTCGAGCACCTTCTTTAAGTATTGCAGGTCTCTTTTCATCTCCCTCCAGTCGACGAGGCAGGATTTGAAGAGAAAATCCTCGTACCGGGAAAGGGGCATCTCCGCCTCCTGGGCGAGTGCCCGCGTGGGATAGTTGACCAGGACCCAGCGCACTCTCTTCATGATGATGTCGGAAACAGGCTTGTTCGCCCTCCTGACCCGCGCGATCTTTGCCGGCCCCACGTCGCTCAGCATCCGCGTGTTGGAGGGGGAGTGGATAAACAGCGCCGCATCGATCTTTTTCGCCGCATAGAGCCTTACCGGAGACAGGTAGTCCAGCTGCGCCCCCGACGCCCTGCGATAGAATATCTCCCCCGCCTCATCGAAGAACAGGTCGACGAGAGGATGCCCCCCCTTTTTCACCACCTCCTCATAGGCCGCGAGAACGAGGGGCTTTGCGAGCTCGGTGCCCGAAATTTTCACCACGTCGCCCTTTTTCACCTTCAACGAATAGCCAACGAGAAGAGCCGCCAGCTCCGATACCCTGTTATCCATGATCACCTCTTTTTTTCCATCTCTCCTTTTCCAGCTCCTGGAAGTATCTCACCGCACCTTCGATCTGGGAAGGATCCGCCCTTTCCTCTTCCGACGCAATGAACTCGACCGTTATTTTCACTTCTTTCCCGAAACCCGACGGCCGTGGCTTGACGTATATAGAGGGATATTTTACCTCAACTGCCTTCACGATTTCCGAGAGAAGAGACTCGTCGCCGAAGATGCTCCTTATCCTCTTCACCACCACGGCTCCTCCCCCGAAAAGAAGGGCCACATGGGGATACACGGCCAGATCGAACATCGCCTTCATCTCCGCCGGCACGCCGGGGAGGCAGTAGAGGATCGACTGGCCCACCTTCAGTTTTATCCCCGGCGCAACGCCGACGCTATTTTCAAGGAGCGTGGCGCCCGATGGGACATTCGCCATTTTCTGACGCTCGGGGGAGAGCTTTGCGAAGGGGACGAGCCCTTCCCTGAACAGCTCCTCGTATTTCCTCTTCACCATGTCCACCGCAGCGGGGTCGGGGAGCAGCGTTACTCCCGCAACGTCGGCGACAGCCTGCAGGGTCACGTCGTCGGGAGTGGGACCGAGGCCTCCCGACGTGATGATCACCTGGCTCCCCCTCTTCATCGCACCGTGAAGCGCCGAGGCGATTTCCCGGACGACATCATCGACGAGGGTGATCCTTGTCACCGTGATGCCGGCACGAAACAACTTCTCCGCCACGTAGGGTGAGTTGGCGTCCTTCGTCCTGCCGCTCACCAGCTCTTTTCCTATCGATACGATTTCTAATCTCATCGCCTTTGATTATACGACCCCTGCGCCCCGCGAGAAATCATTAAATAGCCGAAAGGCCTCCGCCACCGGACGCCGCCTCCCCCGGGGTGCGGCTTTAACGACCCCCTTCCACCGGAGATCTTTTCTCTATATGATGATGGTAAGCCCGCAGGGCGGGGTAGATGAGCCGCCCGGGAAAGGGGACCATGGAAGCAAGGGAGATCGAAACCATAATCGGATCCATCGCGGGGGACAGCTCTTCGGGGGCCGCCGAGCTCGTCATAAAGTCACACCGGTGCATAGAAAAGCTGATGTATGCACTGGAAAAGGGCCTCCTTGATAAGGACAGCGCGCTGGTCTGGCTGGAGAGGCTCGCCCTTGCCAGGAGGGAGATGATCCCCATCGGGAACCTCGTGTCCCTTTTCAGAGAAGAAGCCGGTGACTTCAGCGGCGAGGGGGTAGAAAGGGGGCTTGCAAGGATACGCGGCGCCATTTCGGAGGAGGAGGAGATACCGGGAAGGATCAGCCGCGACATCGAGCCGCTCTTCCATGAAGATGCATCCAGGATTCTCGTGTACTCTTACAGCAGCACCGTTTGCCGCGTTCTCGCACGCCTTTGCGGGAAAGCGCGCATCACCGTGATGACCTCGGAAGGGCGCCCCACGGGGGACGGGGCACGGCTCCTTGAGAAACTCGGTGAAGCGGAAATCTCCTTCGAGATGCACACCGACGCCGGCCTCATGAGCAGCGCAGGCGGGGCGGACATCGCCTTCTTCGGGACCGACGGGTGGTCAGACAACTACTTCGTCAACAAGACGGGGACAAAGGCCCTCGTCCAGATCCTCGATATACATGGGAAAAATGCCTTCGTGTTTGCATCACCCCTGAAAATGACCGACGACGAGACGCTCCTTTCCCTTCCCTTTCCAAACCACGATTTTACCGAGTGGCTGCCCCACCCCCCGGAACGGGTGGCGGTCAAGAATTCTTACTTCGAGGTCATCCCCCGGTACCCCAATGTCACCCTCTTCGGGGGGAAATAAAATCGCCACGCCCCTTTCTTACGAGGCTCCTGAGTTTTTTCAGATTGGCCGCGTCGCTTTTGACCGGGTCCTCTCCCTTCGGGGTCTCGAGTATGAAGGGAACCCCCCGGAGGGGCGGATAGTTCAGAAGGTGGGCGAACCCTTTGAGGCCTATCGTTCCCTTTCCGATGTGCTCGTGCCTGTCCACCCTGCTCCCCCGCTCTCTCCGGGAATCATTCAGATGAACCACCCGCACCTTTTCTGAGAGACCGAGGGATTCCAGCTCATCCGTGAATTTCTGAAAGCCCCCCGCAGAGGAAATATCATATCCCGCGGCGTGGAGGTGACAGGAATCGAGACAGACGAAAACCCTCCCGTCACATCCCGATTTATCGATAATCTCCCGTATATGGGACAGCCGGTATCCGACGGACGCACCCTGTCCCGCCGTCGTCTCGAGGCAGATGTGAGTTTCGTCCACCTTTCCGGAGATATCCCGCACGGCGCGCGCTATCCGGGAAATCGCCCAGCCAAGGTCCCTGTCCTTCGCGCTCCCGGGATGAACGATCACGTTTGCGATGCCGAGCAGGGCGGCCCTTTCCATCTCATCCGCCATCGCCCGGATGGAGCGGTCGTAGAGGATGGGTGAGGGAGAGGCAAGGTTTATCAGGTAGCTGGCGTGGGTGGCCACGGCGTACACGCCCGTCCTTGCCTGTGCCCCTTTGAATCTGTCCACCTCATCGGATGCAAGTTCCGGGGTCTCCCACCTGGTCGGGTAGCGGGCAAATATCTGGACCGCATCGCAACCGGAGGCGAGCCCGATATCCGGCGCGTTGTGAAGGCCGCCGGCAACAGAGACGTGAGCACCCAGAATCGGCATGCTTTTCAAGTGGTTATCTCCGCAATGTGCCCCCTGACCTGCGTGCCCACATCGAGAATGCCGAGGGAGTTAACCGACGTGAAGTCCCTGTCGAGCAGTGACCCGGGATTGAAGAGCAGGATCCCGTCCTTGTATCGGTTCATGGGAGCGTGGGTGTGACCGAAGAGGATGGCATCGACACCGTCCGTCCTGAAGGCATGGAGCACCTTGGAGAGAATTCCGTGGGGAGTCCCCCACCCGTGGATGACCCCGATCCGCACGCCCCCCAGCAGGACGATCTTCTTCTTGGGAAACCGCTCCTTTATCTCGGTGGTGTCCATGTTCCCGGCAACCAGGATCAGCGGGGCGACCTTCTGGAGCGTTTCCACCACATCCATCCCGACCACATCGCCGCAGTGTATGATGCCATCAACACCCGCGAAACGATCCCCGATCGCCTCGATTACCCTTGCGCCGCGAACCTCGTGCGTATCCGATATGACGCCGAATCTCTTCAAGAAAGACTACCCTTTGCTCTTTTTGTGGCAGAGATAACACTTCTTGTCACGGGGAGGGTGCTCCTCCGACATGGGGTGCTCGGCCGACTTCCCGTGACATTCGAGGCATCGGGCATCGCTGGTGGCCGTCATGTGCACCTCATCTGAGGGCAAGAGCCTCGGCTTGCCGGTGAGCGAGAATACAACGAGAAGGCCCACGACGAGAGCCATCATCAGGATAAAGTGCAGATCTCTTTTCTGTATCAATTTCAACCCCTTTTTTTTCTCTAAAACTCCTGAGCGTCTATTTTAATATCTCGGGGAAGAATTTTCCACTCCCTTTGGCACTGGATCAGACACAAAAAAAGTGCAGATCAATATTTTACTCATTGCCGTTGACAAAAAGGGGGAAATTTGTTTAAACTTATCAATATATAAAGGGTTTTAACCATACAGCCTCGTAAGGGGGGGTTTCGTGAGAAGCGTTACCGTTTACCGGGTAGATTACCAGAAGAAAAAGCGGGAACCCATTGGAACGGTAATCGAGCGGAGAACCAAGGAGAGGGGTGACAACATCCTGGGGCTTCTGCGCCTTGCACGAAAGATGTATGCACGGAACCTCGAAGACGCCCTTCACATCGCCATCGACTGGGACGAGGCGCAAAAAGAGTGAGGACCTGCCCCGCCCTGCCCCCGTTTCCGGCCAATCCCTTCCCCCGAAGGATCCCTCCCCGGGAGCAAAGCCGAGGCCATAAATCTTGAAAGGAGCACCGGGCTGTTGTAGGATAGTTTCACCCATTTTCCCTGAGGGGGAGGCAAAGAGCTCGCGCTGAGGGCTTTTTCGGATCGAGGGCGCAGCGGGTTGTTTTATTTTCGCTCGTGACCTGTCCGGCCCCCCTGTTCGTTGCGGTTTCATCGAGAGAGCCGCTGCCGCACGGCAGGGTCGCAGGCCCCGGCCTCCCGTATCTCTCAAAATGGGCACGGAAAAATAAGAACAACGGGGAGGTTTTTCGTTCACCCTCCCTTTCGGAGAAGACGCGCTTTTATGCAAGTCGCCAGGTACTACCGGAACGACGATATCAGGATCGAAGAAATGCCCGTCCCCTCCATCGGGCCCGGCGAGCTGTTGATGAGGGTTACCGCCAGCGGTATCTGCGGGAGCGATGTCATCGAGTGGTATCGCCTGAAAAAAGCCCCCCTGGTCCTGGGGCACGAAGTGGCGGGAGAGGTCGTCAAAGCAGGGGAAGGGGTAGAGAGGTTCAAGCCGGGGGACCGCATCGTCGCCTCCCATCACGTTCCCTGCAACACCTGCGTCCACTGCCTCACAGGGCACCACACCGCGTGCGACACGCTGCGGAGCACGAATTTCGACCCCGGCGGATTCGCCGAATACGTGCGGCTTCCCTCCATCAATGTGGACAGGGGGGTGTTTCTCATCCCCGACGGCCTTTCCTTCGAAGAAGCATCTTTTCACGAAGCCCTCGGCTGCGTGGTCCGGGCTTTCAGGGTCGCCCGGCTGAAACCTTCCCAATCCGTCCTGGTGATCGGCAGCGGCATGGCGGGGCTCTTGTGCATTCACCTGGCGAGGGCATCGGGTGCGGGAAAGATCCTGGCCGTCGATCCCGTCCCTTACCGGCTGGAGGCGGGGCTCACCTTCGGGGCAGACGAGGCGATTCTGCCCGGAGAGGACGTGCCTTCCTGCCTGCGGCGCATGTGCAAAGGGAGGCTGGCCGACGTGGTGTTCGTCTGCACGGGGGCGGAAACTGCCCAGATCCAGGCCCTTACATCGGTGGAGAGGGGAGGGACGGTCCTCTTCTTCGCGCCCACGGACCCCGGGGTAACGATCCCCGTATCGATAAACGATCTCTTTTTCAGAAACGACGTCACCCTCACCACTTCCTACGGCGCCAGCCCGTACGACTCGTGGCAGGCCCTTCAGCTCATCTGCTCACCCCATATCAGGGTGAAAGAGATGATAACCCACCGGCTGCCCCTCGAGGAGACGGGGAGAGGCTTTCAGATCGTGGCGGAAGCAAGGGAATCGATCAAAGTTATCATAGAGCCCAACAAAAGTATCCATTCATGAACCAATAAAGGAGGAACACCATGGACTGGGGAATGAAAAACCGATTGTCACGGATCATAAAACCGGAATCGGTAAGAACGGTGATGCTCGCCGTCGACCACGGCTATTTCCTGGGCCCCACGACCAACCTGGAAAACGCCCGGAAGACCATCGAACCCCTGCTGCCTTACGCCGATGCACTGATGCTGACACGGGGTATACTGCGGACATCGGTTGACCCCGAAGCGGACGTTCCCATCGTGCTCAGGGTTTCAGGCGGATCGAGCACGCTCAGCGAGGACCTGTCAAACGAGGCGATCACCACGTCCATCGAGGAGGCGGTTCGCCTGAACGTATCGGCCGTGGCCCTTTCAATATTCGTGGGTTCCGAGTACGAGCACCAGACCCTTACCAACCTGTCGAAGCTCGTAGACAGCGCACAACCCTACGGGATACCCGTTCTCGCCGTCACCGCCGTTGGGAAGGAGCTCGAAAAGAGGGATGCCCGCTACCTCGCCCTCTCCTGCCGCATCGCCGCCGAGCTCGGCGCTACCTTCGTGAAGACTTACTACTGCGAAGATTTCGAAACGGTCGTCGAGGGCTGCCCCATTCCCGTCGTCATCGCCGGGGGACCCAAGCTAGAAACCGAACTCGACGCCCTGAAGCTCGCCGCCGATGCGGTGCAGAAAGGGGCTGCGGGAGTCGACATGGGCAGAAACATCTGGCAGTCACCCCATGCAGTGCCGATGATTCAAGCGGTGAGAGCCGTGGTCCACGAAAACGTCCGCCCCGAGGAAGCCCTCAAGATGCTTCCCCTTTGAAATGAAAAGAGCCGGGACTGAGGAACTTACCCGGCGGCGGCACGGTGCCTGCAAAAACGCCGCTGTCCGGGCAGGCCAGCCGGGAACCTGAAAGAACTAGCGCTCATCGGCAACGCGGAAGTATTCCCCCACGATGTAGCCCTTGAAATCCCTCACCGCTGCGTGGTTGCCGGCATTGCCCGCCCGCAGGTAATCGAAAAACCTCTTTCTCTCGCCGTCGTGGTAGGGCCTGCTGGGGAAAGTCACGTAGGG
>JBFFNJ010000034.1:0-12759 GCA_041563215.1 Candidatus Deferrimicrobia bacterium
GAATCGCTCGCCGATGGGTACCATGGTGCCCCCGGTTGCCCCCGCGAAATACTCGCCCAGCTTCCGCGGGTCGATCTCTCCGGTAATATCGAAATCCGTCAACTCTCTTCCCAGGAGCAGGTCCCTCACCGTTCCCCCAACGAGGAACAGGGCCTCCTCCCCTTTCGTGAGCTCCATCACCCTGTCGAGGGATCTTCTGTATCGCTTTGCCACCGTCATGATCAGAATGACTGGTTGAACTTGAAGTAAAAAAGGGTGCTGTTGTCTTTGAAACGGTCCAGCTCCCGGGCAACTTCGAAATTGAGCTTCACCTCGGCGATGCCGAGAAAATTCCCGATGAAAAAGAATCCCATCCCCGATGAACCCCGAAAACCCTTTCTCTTTTCCCGGGCCCTGGCGGGAAACTTACCGATGCCCCCGTCGAGAAAAAGGTTCACCGCAAATCCATGAACGGTAAAGAGCCCCCAGGGAAGTCCTGCATCGAGGTCGTTCGTCACAAGGTGCCTGAGCTCAACCGTGCCGATCACGAAGTTTTCCACTTCCGCCTCATCGCCCTTGATCCCCCGAATACGGCTCTCCCCGCCCAGGTCGAGAAGCCGCACATCCGGAACGTCACCCCACACGACACCCGAATCCAGTTTGAGGGCCAGGGTGTCTTTCAGGTCGATCTGAAAATACTTTACCACCCTGGTCAGGAGGGTGTAAAACTGGTTCTTTCCGCCACGCCCGAAAAAACCCGGGGAAAAGCTCACCACCCCCCGTACATCCCTCACCGGGAAAAACGGGAAGGTGGGGGTCGAGTAATCGAGGGAAAAAATCCCTTCGACGAAGTTTTCCTCCGAGGGTATCAGGGCCCTTTCATGGGTGTACCGCATCCCTCCCTCCCAGAAAAGCCCCCCCTGCCGCCTCAACCTGATCGCCCTCCGGTAGATGAACTCAGTCGAAGAGGAGTCATCGCTCGTGGAAAGCCGCAGAAAGTATGCGTGAACAGGGTCGTATGCACGCTTGAAGTGGAACAGGACGGAGCCGTGGAAATCCTTCGTGTTGAAATCATAGCTGAATCTCGTTGATTGGAGGACGAAGCGAAGCGGTCTCTTCAGGTAGTTGTTCGAGCGGTCGGTGTCCTCCATGACGAGGTCGGGGTCGATGGCCACGTTCTTAACCTCCACGCCCGGAGCGGATTCCAACGCAAAGGATGCCTCCCTCTGCCTCGTGTCCCAGACGAGGTTTTCCTTCGTCCCGTCAGAGAGCGAGACGAGCACCTTTACGCCCTCCCGCGGAGCATCTTCCCGGGAATTGGCCAGCTTGATTTCATGGGACCCGTCGCCGGTCTCAACCGATTCCAGCCGGTAGTCGCTTTTGGGGTCGGAAATCATAAGCGAGAGGAAATCGTCCTTCAAGCCGACCTCCGAGAGGACTTCGAGGAGGTCGGCTCCCGCAAGGTAGCGTGTGAGAACATAACGGGCATCGATCGTCTCGTAGGACCTGATGACCCGGTAGATCGAATCGCCCGTCACCCGCTGGTACTCGGCAGTCGGAAAGTCTTCCCCGGGAAAACCAAAGCGGTATACCGTCCTGATGTAAGAGCGTGAAAAGGGCATCTCCCTGTCGTAGTAGATGCTGTCGAACTGAGGGATGAAACGGAAGGGCTTGACCATGTTTCTCAGGCTCCTCATTCTCAGTTCGGTAAACTCCCTGAACTCGTCTTTCAGTATCTCCCCCACAAACTCGGCATAGACTCTCGAAATAAAGTTCTTCCCACCATCCCGTGACGATGCGAGATAGCTGAAGACAGCCTCGATCAGCGATTCCTGATGCTGGGATTGAAACAGGTAGAGGGAGTCGAATATCCTGTCCGATACGACCACCCCGTAGGTGGTAAAAAACGAGACCCGCTTCCGGAGTGGCGCTTCGACGATGAGGAGCCCTTCGAGGTCCTCTAACAGGTCGGGATACCGCTGTTTGAGAAAGAGGGACACCTGTTCTATCGTTTCCTCAATTTTTTGCTCCTGCCTCCCCGATATTTTTTCCCGGAACAGGGTCGCATGCACCCCCCCCGGGCCGAAGGAAACCTCCCTGAAGTCAGCGAAAAAAAGGCCCACATCCTTCAGGTCGGGCAGAGCACCAACAATGCCAACCGATCCATCTCCCGTGACAAACCCACTGCGGTGGGGGATGAGGAGAACCTTCTTCCCCCCCTCCTTCACCCGTACCTCGAGGGAGACCTCCCCGTTCTGGAGACTGAGCTGCGGCCTCCCATTCTTGCGGGAAACGGGAATCGGGTAGAAGGCGCCGTTTAGATACAGGCCCTTTCTCACCGCGGAAAAACAGGAAAAGTGGTTGGGAACCAGCACCTCGTAGCGAAGGGTTACGGAGACTCTCTCCCCGGGGGAGAGGGGAGGGGTGAAAACAAGAGACAGAAAAGGGCCCCCCTCTCTTTTAAAGCTAACCTGCCTGCCATCCTTTGCTTCGGCGGCGGTCATTTTGAAGCTGCCGGGACGGATGCCCCTGCCATCGACAACGTCTTCAAAATTGTCCTTGAGAAAGCCGGCGTTGAACATCTCGGGGTAGAGAAAAAACTGCTGCCCCTCGAGCGGGACGGGCCGGTCGTTTTCTATCTCCACGGTGAAGGTGGCGCGGATTGAACCGGAAGTGGGAGAGAGATCGAGCACGAGGGACCGGGCCGTGACGAAAGCCCGCGAACTCTTTGCGGGAAGGAGCGCAAGGAAAACGATAAGGGCACCGGCGAAAAGGAAGCCCCCTCCCTCTCTGCCGGAAAACCCTCTCGAGCTACCCATCAACCCGTATGTCCTGGCCGGTCATCTCGCCGGGAACAGGCAGCCCCAGTAATTTCAGTATCGTCGGTGCGATGTCCTCGAGGGCCCTGTTTTCCTTGAGCCTCCCCCGAAAGTGCGGATCGACGACGATGAACGGGACGGGGTTGATGGTGTGGGCGGTGTGGGGTTGCCCCGTCTCGGGGTCCACCATGATCTCGACGTTTCCATGGTCTGAGGTGACCAGGGCAACACCCCCTGCGTCCAGGACGACCTTTACCACCTTGGCGAGGTTTGCATCGACCGCCTCGACCGCCGCCACCGCCGCCTCCATTATCCCCGTGTGCCCCACCATGTCGGGATTTGCAAAGTTGAGAACCATCACGTCGCAGGCGCCCTTTCTCACCTCCGAAACGGCACGGTCGGCAACCTCGTAGGCACTCATCTCGGGCTGCAGGTCATAGGTGGGAACGGACGGGGAGGGGATGAGTATCCGGGTTTCGCCGTCGAAGACTTCCTCCTCTCCGCCGTTGAAAAAGTAGGTTACGTGGGCATACTTCTCCGTTTCCGCGATCCTGAGATTCCGTATGCCCTCCATCGCGAAAACCTCCCCGAGGGAATTTTTCATCGATTTCGGGGAAAAGGCAACGGGAAGGTGAAAGGTCTCGTCGTAGAGCGTCATGCAGACGTAAGTTGGTTCGAGAAACCCTCCCCGGTCGAACTTTTCAAACACGGGCAGGGCAAGGGCCCGTGTCAGCTGACGGGCCCTGTCGGCCCTGAAGTTGAAAAACACGATTCCGTCGCCCCGCTCGATCGGGCCGACGGGAACGCCATCTTTCACGATGACCACCGGTTCGACGAACTCGTCGGTTACCCCCTTTTCATAGGACCTCTCTACGGCCTCCACGGGGTCTTCCTGCGCGATGCCCTCACCGAAGACAAGTGCCCGGTAAGCCCTTTCGGTCCTCTCCCACCGGTTGTCACGGTCCATCCCGTAGTACCTGCCCCCCACGGTGGCGATCTCCCCCACACCGATGCGCTCCATCTCGTCCCTTAACTCGGTCAGATAACCCACCCCGCTCTTTGGAGGCGTGTCGCGCCCGTCGAGAAGGGCATGGACGTAAACCCTGGCGATGCCGTTTTTTTTCGCCATATCGAGAAGCGCAAGCAGGTGGATGTCCATGCTGTGGACACCGCCGTCAGAGACGAGCCCGATGAGGTGGAGGGGTCTCTCGCGCTCCCGCGTCTTTTTCATCGCGTCGAGAAGAACCTGGTTCTCAAAGAACTCTCCTCCTTCGACGGCCTTGTTGATCCTCACGAAATCCTGGTAAACGACGCGGCCGGCCCCGATGTTCAGATGGCCCACCTCCGAGTTACCCATCTGTCCGTTGGGCAGCCCCACCCTCTCCTGGGATGCGTGGATGATGGTGCTGGGATAGCGGGATATGATGTGGTCGAAAAAGGGGGTGTTCGCCATCGCCACGGCATTGTTTTCTTTTTCTTCCCGATATCCCCATCCATCGAGGACCACGAGGGCAACGAACCTTCTCTTGTCCATGTTCACCTGCTCCGCACACTATTTCTTGACAGCAATATTATAGAAAACACTCCATCCGGGGTACCGGGCAAATCCTTCGAGTTCCTCTTCGATCCTCAAGAGCTGATTGTACTTGCACACCCTGTCTGTCCTGCAGGCCGAGCCCGTCTTGATCTGCCCCGTTCCGAGGGCGACGACGAAATCGGCGATCGTCGTGTCCTCCGTCTCCCCGGAACGGTGGGAGACCACGGAGGTAAAGCCGGCGCGCTTTGCCAGCTCGACGGCCTCGATCGTCTCCGTGAGCGTCCCTATCTGATTCAACTTGATGAGCACGGAGTTTGCCACCCCCTCCCTGATGCCCTTCTCGATGATCTGCGGGTTCGTCACGAAGACGTCGTCGCCGACGATCTGAATCCTGTCCCCCATGGCCCGGGTAAAGAGTTTCCACCCCTTCCAGTCGTTCTCGGCAAAGCCGTCCTCGATGGAGACGATGGGGTACTTCTTTGCGAGCCTCTCGTAGAAGCTCACCATCTCTTCCGGGCTCTTTTTCGATCCGTCGGACTTTTTGAAGACATATTTGCCCCGGGAGTAGAACTCCGACGCCGCAGCATCGATGGCAAGGGCGATGTCCTTCCCCGCCTTGTATCCCGCCTTGCCGATCGCCTCGACGATCACTTCAAAGGCCTCCTCGTTCGACTTCAGGTGGGGGGCGAACCCCCCTTCGTCCCCGACCGATGTGGAGTAGCCCCGCGACTTCAGCACCTTCTTGAGAGCGTGAAACGTTTCCGTACCCATCTGCAGCGCTTTTGCAAATGTCCCGGCGCCGAGGGGCATGATCATGAACTCCTGGATGTCCACGTTGTTGTCTGCGTGGGCGCCCCCGTTGACTATGTTCATCATCGGCACGGGAAGCGTGCAGGAGTGAACCCCGCCGATGTATTGGTAGAGCGGCAACCCTGTATACTGAGCTGCGGCTTTTGCCGCGGCGAGCGAAAACCCGAGGATCGCATTCGCACCGAGCTTCGACTTGTTGGGGGTTCCGTCGAGGGCCAGGAGGAAGTTGTCGATGAAGACCTGCTCCGTCGCATCGAGGCCGATCATCTTCGGGGCGATCACGGCATTCACATTCTTCACCGCCTTTTCGACGCTTTTCCCCATATATTTCCTCGGATTGCCGTCTCTTAGCTCAACGGCTTCCCTGGTACCCGTCGATGCACCCGAGGGAACCGCTGCCCTGCCCATTGCGCCCGATTCGAGGGTCACTTCTACTTCGATGGTCGGGTTGCCCCGTGAATCGAGAATCTGCCTGGCAAATACGTCAACGATTATGCTCATGACAAACCTCCTTCCTTCACTTTACTGTGATTATCAGGACTCCATATTATATGCAGATTTATCTAGGCCAGAAAAGGCATCTTTCGTGATTGAAAAAAATGGGGATACGGTGTTTAACGGGCGCACTTGAAAAAAAAAGCCCCGGGAAAAACTTCCCGGGGCAGGATCTCAACAGAGGACAGGTTTACTTCTTCCCGCTTACAGCGTCTTTGAGGCCCTTCCCGGGAGAAAACTTGGGCACCTTCGTCGCTTTGATTTTTATTGCCGCGCCGGTCTGCGGATTGCGACCCTTCCTCGCTTTCCTCTTGGATACGGAAAACGTGCCAAATCCCGTGAGGGTGATCTTGTCACCTTTCTTGAGAGCCATCGTTACGTTCTTGATAGCCGAGTTCAAAACCTTTTCTGCCGCCGCTTTGCTGAGTTTCGTGTCACTTGCAATCTTTGCAACGAGTTCAGCCTTCGTCATATTCTCCCCCTCCTTTATTTAGGTAATGGAATGGTGAAAAACATCTTTATCGGACGCCGATAATAGATATATACGAATATCCTTCTTTGTCAAGGTTTTTTCCCTGAAACAGCCCCACATTCGACCCGCATGCCTTTAGAGGCGGAGCCTGGGAAACCTCATCCGCCATTTCGGCATAAAGAGGCGAAGGAGAAGGATGCCCGCCAGGAATCCCCCTATGTGGGCCCAGAACGCTATGCCACCCGAAAAGGGGTTCTGGTTTCCAAGCTGGGCGGTGCCCCCGGCAAGCTGCATCAAAAACCAGAAGCCGAGGAAGAAAAAGGCGGGAATCTCGACCATGGTGAAAACAACGAAGAGTGGAATGAGGGTCACCACGCGGGCCTGGGGATAGAGGAGAAGGTATGCCCCGAGAACGCCCGCAACGGCCCCGGAAGCCCCGATATTGGGGACCATCGACGAGGTGTTGATCATGATCTGGGTCAGAAAGGAAATGAAGCCGCAGAGAAGGTAAAACGCCAGGTACTTCCCGTGCCCGAGGGTATCCTCCACGTTGTCGCCGAAGATGTAAAGGTAGAGCATGTTGCTCAGGATGTGCAGCCACCCGCCATGGAGAAACATGGCGGACAGGGGCGTGAGCAGTTCCCTTAAGGAAGAACTCCAGTTGTCCACGAATCGGAATGGAATGACGCCGAAACTGGTGATGATGTCATGCTGTGCGCCCCCGGCGAAAACCTCTATGAGAAAAAAAAAGGCATTCAGGCCGATGATTGCGTAATTGACAACCGGTTTCCTCTCAGACGGTATCGTGTCCCTGAGGGGTATTATTTTTCACTCCTCCCTTCCGTCGCATTTGTGCTTTAATAATCAGTAAAAATGGAAGCATATCGCATATCGGGCCGATTTCCAACATGAACGATAAGAAAAGGCTGAACGCCTACATAATCGCATCGATGCTTCTCCATGTTACATCGATTCTATTTCTCATGACAATAAAAACGGAGCCCCAAAAGGACCCGAGGGTCGCATTCGTCGAACTCATCGACATTCCGAGGGCCACGGAGATAGAAAAGGCACTTCCCGGGCTCATCGACAGCAAAAAATTCAAAAAAACGAAACCTGCCGAGGAAAAACCCCCGCAAAAGCCCTTTCCCCCCTTCAAGGACCGGGTCCTGGAGGGGAAAGTGCCTGACCTTCCCGTCAACCCTGATCTCCCTCCCGAGAAGGTGATGCCGAAAGTCACGCCCCAGACAAGGAGCGAGGAGACGGAAAAAGGCAAGCAGGGGCAGGAGGAAAACAGCACGTCAGCAGACAGTGAGGGAAAGGGTGCAGATGAAAAAGGAAAGGTTCCCCGGGTAAAGGATCTGACCCCGACACTGGGCAAGATGGTCCTGGCGGCAAGAGAGAGGAACACGAAAGGAGAGGGGAAGGGGGAGGGGCAAAATATCGGCACGAAATCAAAGGCGAAGGAACAAGGCGAGTTTTCGGAAGTCGCGCGGGCAGGAACGGTTTTGACCCCCCTCGACAATCCCTCTATCCAGTACATCTCCTACTTTGCCAGCATAAAGAGAAAGATAGAGCTCGTCTGGCAATACCCCTTCGATGCCATTCAGAGAGGGATCCAGGGCGACCTCGTTCTCGACTTCTCCATCAACCGGGGCGGGGACCTGAAGAACATCAAACTCGTGAGGAGCTCCGGTTTCGCCATTCTGGACGAAGAGGCTATCGAGTCGATCAGAAAAGCCGCCCCCTTCTCCCCCATACCGAAACAGTACCGTATCGATGAGCTGAACATACGGGCAAATTTCATCTACGAAATGCACTATTTGAAAATCAAGTAACCGGAGGGAGCGGATAGGTGAAGTGTCCCGAGAACTCCCGGTACTCCCCGGGACTCAGAAGTTTCTCCCGGGGGACGTGGGTGGTTTCTACCCTTAATAGCCATCCCCTGCCGTAGGGGTCGGTGTTGATGAGCCCGGGCCTGTCGATGACCTCCGCATTGACCTCGAGAAGCATCCCCGAGAGGGGGGAGGTAAACTCGTACACCGTTTTTCCCGACTCGATGAGGAAGAGGGTTTCCCCCTCGTCAATGTACTCTCCCTCGGGAGGCCGTTCAACGAAAATGATCTCCTCCATCCGCCGCTGAAAGAAGTCGGTCACCCCGACGGCCACCAGCCCATGGTCCTCGGGAAAGACCCACTGGTGTTCCCGTGTATAGAGGAGATGTTCCGGAACCTGCATGAGACACGCTACTTTTCGTTGAGCCGCGCCGCCTGGAGCGTGTTGGCCAAAAGCATGGTTATGGTCATCGGGCCAACGCCCCCGGGCACTGGCGTTATTTTCGAAACGAGGGGCGCAACCTCATCAAAAAGGACATCGCCCACTACCTTTCCATCGGGCAACCTGTTCACGCCAACGTCGATGACGACGGCACCCTCTTTCACCATGTCTTTTCCCACCATCTGAGCCCTCCCGATCGCCGCGACGAGGATGTCTGCCTCCCGGGCAACCGCCGGCAGATCCACCGTTCTCGAATGGCAGATGGTTACCGTGGCGTGCTTTCGAAGGAGCAACAGGGCAAGGGGTTTGCCCACGATATTGCTCCTCCCGATGATTACGGCCCTTTTTCCCTTTATCCCGACCTCTTCGTGCTCGAGCATCTTTATTATCCCGTGGGGAGTGCAGGGGTAAAAGGTTTCATGCCCGATCATGAGCTTTCCCACGTTTATGGGATGGAACCCGTCCACATCCTTGTGGGGAGCGACTCTCTCCAGAACCAGCCCCTCGTCGATGTGGGGAGGAAGGGGAAGCTGCACGAGGATACCATCCACCGTGCCGTCCCCGTTCAAGCTGTCGATGAGGTCAAGGAGGCGGTCCTGGCCGGTTTCGGCCTCGAGGGTGTGCTGCACCGACCCAATACCCGCCGCCTCGCAGGCCTTTCCCTTCATGCGCACGTATATGGCAGAAGCGGGATCCTCTCCCAGAAGGATGACGGCGAGACAGGGGTTCCTGCCGAAACGCTCTTTGAACCTGGCGGCCTCTTCCGTAATGCCCTCGCGAAGCTTCGCCGAAATCGCCTTTCCGTCTATTATCTTGCTCTCCAACCGCTTTCCCCTACTTTGCAGGCGCAACGGCGTCTTTCTTCTTCGTTTCCTTCGATCCCTCTTCGCCCGTGTCGCCTTTGGTCTCGTTTGCCGCACCGGGAAGGTCTCCTGTCCCGGCACCGTCACTTCCATTGTTGGCCTGGTTTAACGGGGCTCTTTTCCTGCCCGCGTCCTTTGCGCCGTAATCGGTGGCATACCACCCCGACCCCTTGAGTATGAATGTCGTGTTGGATATCTGTCTCTCAAGCTTTCCTCCGCACCGTTCACACTTCGTGGGCTGCGAGTCGCTGATCTTCAGCATCACCTCGGTCAGTTCGCCACACGTTTTACAGCGGTACTCGTATATCGGCATGCCTTCACCTCCAAAAATACACCACCACCGCTCAATAGTAGCAGCATATCGGGATGAAGAAAAGGCGAAGCAGCCAATCTGGACCACCCCGCCTCTTCCGTCCGTTCTGGTTTTATCAGTACATGCCGCCCATTCCTCCCATACCGCCCGGAGGCATGGGGGCATCCATACCCTTCTTCTCGTCCGGCTTGTCAGCCACCATGCACTCCGTCGTCAGCATGAGCCCGGCTATGGACGAAGCATTCTGAAGGGCAGACCTTGCTACCTTCGTGGGATCGAGGATCCCGGCTTTCATCATGTCTTCGAACTCGTCGGTAGCGGCATTGAAGCCCATGTTCCCCTTCATATGGACGATCTTATCCACGATAACGGCACCGTCCTTTCCTGCATTCGCCGCGATTCGGGCTGCAGGCTCCAGCAGGGCTTTCTTCACGACACTGGCACCGGCTTTCTGCTCGCCGGGAATATCCAGGCCATCGATCACGTCTGCGGCCCTGATGAGGGCAACGCCGCCACCGGGCAGAATGCCCTCTTCAACGGCAGCCCGCGTGGCGTTCAGGGCATCCTCGACGCGCGCCTTCTTCTCTTTCATCTCCGTTTCCGTGGCTGCTCCCACGTTGATCACGGCAACACCCCCCACGAGCTTTGCGAGTCGCTCCTGGAGTTTCTCCCGGTCATAATCCGAGGTCGTCTCATCGATCTGGGTCCGTATCTGCTTCACCCTTCCCTCGATGTCGGACTTTTTCCCCGCACCATCGATTATCGTGGTGTTGTCCTTGTCGATTACGACCCTCTTCGCGCGCCCGAGGTCGTCCGCCTTGACGGCTTCGAGCTTTATCCCCATCTCCTCGGAAATAGAGTTCCCTCCGGTGAGGATCGCAATATCCTCCAGCATCGCCTTCCTGCGGTCACCAAAACCGGGGGCCTTCACGGCAGAGCAGGTGAGGGTTCCCCTGAGCTTGTTGACTACCAGCGTGGCAAGGGCCTCGCCCTCCACGTCCTCTGAAATGATGAGAAGGGGTTTGTTCATCCGTGCAATCTGCTCGAGGAGGGGCAGAAGATCCTTCATGTTGCTCACCTTCTTCTCGTGGATGAGAATGTAGGGGTCTTCGAGGACAACCTCCATCCTCTCGGCATCGGTAACGAAATAGGGTGAGAGATAGCCGCGGTCAAACTGCATGCCCTCGACGATTTCAAGGGTCGTTTCCATACCCTTTGCCTCCTCGACGGTTATCACTCCCTCTTTGCCGACCTTCGCCATGGCCTCGGCGATGATGCCGCCGATCTCCTCATCGTTGTTCGCAGAGATCGCGCCGACCTGGGCAATCTCCTTCTGATCTTTCGTCGGTTTACTCATACTCTTCAGTTCGCCGACCACCGCCTCGACGGCCTTGTCGATTCCCCTCTTGAGCTCCATCGGGTTGTATCCTGCGGCGACGAGCTTTATCCCCTCCTTGTAGATGGACTGGGCCAGAACGGTGGCCGTCGTGGTGCCGTCGCCCGCCACGTCGCTGGTCTTGCTCGCCACTTCATTCACCATCTGCGCCCCCATGTTTTCGAACCTGTCCTCGAGCTCGATCTCCTTGGCTACCGTGACGCCGTCCTTGGTGATCACCGGGGACCCGAAAGACTTCTCGAGCACCACGTTCCTCCCCCGGGGACCAAGGGTGACCTTCACGGCATCGGCCAGGACGTTTATACCCTTGAGAATTTTGGCTCTCGCCTCCTGGTCAAATGCAAGTTGCTTCGCCATACTCGTTACCTCCTGTTCGTTGTTTTTATTTCGTCCGTTATTTTTCTACAACAGCGAGAATGTCGTCTTCCCGAAGGATCAGGTGCTCCTCCCCCTCGAGCTTGATTTCCGTTCCCGCGTACTTGCTGAAAAGGACACGATCACCCACCTTCACGTCGAGGGGTACCTTGGTCCCGTTTTCCAGGATCCTGCCCTTTCCTGCTGCGATGACCTCGCCCTCCTGGGGCTTTTCCTTCGCCGAATCGGGGATGATGATGCCACCCTTGGTCATTTCCTCTTCCTCGACTCTTTTGACGATAACCCTGTCCTGAAGCGGTCGTAACTTCATACGCACCTCCTTTTTCATAGTCATTTATTTGGTTTGGGAGACGTTTTAACTGTTAGCACTCATCTCAACCGAGTGCTAATAAATCTATTTTATAGTACCTGCCGGGCCAGAAATCAAGATTTTTTTTGGGGGGCCAAAAAAATTGGGGAAGGCGACGCCGGATTTGCGGTTCCAGGAGGGGTGGTAACACAGGCTGCCCCTTACTTCCAGGGTTTTTTCTTCTCCACCTCCTCGTCGAAGTACTTTCTGTAGAGGATCTCCCATTCAGGAGAGCCTTCGGGAATCCTTTTTTTCAGCGATGCGATCTTCACCCGCACCGCGCTGTCAACATCCTCGTAGAATTTCAGAAAGCTTTCTATGGCCCGCTTGATCTCCCTGACGCCCGTCTCCTCGTCGTAAAAATCGACCACGTCGTCATTGTAGATCCTGTTGAATACCATGTGGGCGATGTGGGATATTCTCTCTTCCGAAAGCTTCATGTCAAACCCTCTCACAGGACCATGCCGCGCTCTCTGGCGAGCTTGTGCTTTATCATCTTGAACAGCTTTCGCCTGTTTATGTCCTCTCCGGCCCGCTGGATATGCTCGTCGATTATCTTCTCCACCTCTTCATCGAGTGCCTGCTCCGCCCTGATATCCTTCTCGATCGCCTCGTAGATCCTCCTGCGAACCTCGCTTTCCTCGCTCTTGAGGGTGATCATCTCCCTCTTCATGAGCCGCTCATAGATGAAGTCGGCAAGTCCCTTCATCTCCTGCTCACTCAGCCGCACCGCCCCCTCCCTTCGTCCACCCTTTGAAGTCTTCACCGATCACGCCGGCTCTCTTGTACCGCTCCATCGAGACGCTGCAGGGACAATCCCTCTTTCGCCCCTTAAAAAGACGCATGGCGGAGATACAGATCCCGGGGAGCAGCTCCTTCGCTTTTTCTACCCTTGAGGCCATCTCATCGGGAAGCGTCCCCTCGAAGAGGACGCCCTCCCGGTAGGGCAGCTCCCGCACCCCCTCCGCATAATTCGTCAGGTAACAGATCGGCTGGTAGCAGATCTCGAGTTCCCGGGCGAGGAACGCCTCGGGAACGAGGGTCATTCCAACCACATCGGCGCCCCACATGCGA
>JBFFNJ010000035.1:0-12702 GCA_041563215.1 Candidatus Deferrimicrobia bacterium
ATTTTTCGTAATTTTTTTGATGATGTCCACAGGGATATCGATAGGGGATTTACGTTCATTCCTCAACAGGAAGAAGGAGAAGAGGAAAAAGGTGAGGGAAAAGATAAAGGAGGATGCATCCCTCCGTAGCCTGACGCGAAAGGGGATAGTGTTCAGCGACAGCATAGATGAGGCAGACGAAGTAAAGATTGTTCGGGGCCCGGAAGAGAGCGGCAAAGAAAAGAGTGTTGTCAAAACGTTTGCCGGGCCTGTACATTCGGAGTTTGCACTGCCAACCCGGAACCTCCTCGACAGTCCACCGGCGACAAGACTCATCCCTGATGAAGATGATCTCAAGGAAAACGTAAGGGTGTTGATAAAGGAGCTCAGGCAGTTTGGGGTAGAGGGAGAGATAACGTCGGTAATGGCTGGTCCCATGGTTACACTCTACGAGTTCAAACCTGCACCGGGTGAGAAGTTGAACCGGATAGTGAAGCTTTCGGAAGACCTGGCCCTGGCCCTGAAGGCGGAGAGCTTGAGAATCATAAAAAATATTCCGGGGAAGGGGGTTATGGGCATAGAGGTGCCCAACAAAAAAAGGGAACGGGTCTATCTCAAAGAGATCTTACAGAGCGAAGAGTACCTCTCCTCCAAGCCTCCCCTGACTATATCCGTGGGTATGGACATTCTCGGGAGGCCTGTCGTTACAGACCTATCCAAGATGCCCCATCTATTGATTGCCGGCACAACAGGCTCCGGAAAAAGTGTGTCGTTGAACGCCATGATACTGTCTCTTCTGTTCAGAACGACCCCCGATGAACTCCGCTTGATCCTCGTGGACCCCAAGATGCTCGAGTTCAATCCATACGACGGCATACCAAACCTTCTCCACCCTGTCGTTACCCAGCCCAAGGATGCTGCCAAGGTCCTCCGATGGGCAGTTGCCGAGATGGAGGGAAGATACAGGCTGATGATGGAAAACGGGGTGAGAAACATCGATTCCTACAACAACATGGTGCGCAAGAGGAGGTCGGCAAGGAAGGACGACGATGAATCATCGCTGCTTCCCTTCATCGTTATCGTCATCGACGAGCTATCGGACCTGATGCTCAGTTCGGCACGTGAGGTCGAGGAAGCTATTACGCGGCTCTCTCAGATGGCACGGGCGTCGGGAATCCACCTCATCGTTGCCACCCAGAGACCATCTGTCGATGTGGTTACGGGCGTAATAAAAGCCAACTTCCCCTGCAGAATTTCCTTTAAAGTCTCGTCGCGCTACGACTCCTATACCATTCTCGGACAGTACAGCGCCGAGTTCCTTCTGGGGCAGGGGGACATGCTGTTCTTGCGGCCCGGTCCCGAAGGGCTCATCAGGGTTCATGCGCCTTATGTATCCGAGGATGAGATCAAAAGAGTGGTGCACTTTCTCAAGAAGCAGGGAGAGGCAGCATATGACGAGTCGGTTGTCAGTGAAGATTTAGACGAGGCGGGAGGCGGCGTCGAGTTTCTGGACGAAAGATATGAGGAGGCGGTGAGGATAGTCGTTGAGACACGGAAGGCCTCGATATCCTATCTGCAGAGGAAACTGGGTGTTGGCTTCAACAGGGCAGCCAGGCTCATCGAAAAAATGGAGGAAGAGGGGATCGTAACCCCGGTAGGTCCGGGAGGAAAACAGAGAGAGGTGAGGATTCGAGAATGATGTTATCCCTTCGCTCCGCTAAAAAGCGTGCAACCCTGTGCCTGCTTTTGTCCCTCTCGTTGCTCTATCTTGCGTCCCCTGGGTGGGCTACCAGTGAAGGGAGTGAAGTTATTGCCGAGATAGAGAAGCGTTATCGCACCGTGTCATCCATCTCGGGAGAGTTCAACCAGGTCATGCCACTCGAGGGAATGGGGATTACCCGGGAAGCCAGGGGGGTTTTTTACATAAAGAAGCCCGGGAAGAGCAGGTGGGAGTATGCCGAGCCCGTAAGGCAGGTATTTATCGTAAACGGGGAATTTCTCTACTTTAAGAAGGAGAAGGATGAAAGCTTCAGGGAGACCAAGATTTCGGCACACCTCATCGGAATATATAATGTTTTGCTTGGAGGAGAGGGAAACCTCCCGGAGCTGTTTGAATTTTCGCGCGTTGAAAAGGATGGGGAAGGTTATGCAAAGGTTGAACTGGTTCCTCTGGAGAAATTGAAGAGGGATGTCAAGAGAATAGTCCTGACCTGGAACAGAAAGAGCAAGCTTGTCGAAGAGCTTACCATTTTTTCTCTCACCGGTACCGCAAATACCCTCTCCTTCAGCCGGGTGGAGGTAAACCGGCCAATCTCTTCTCTCCTTTTTCGTATACAGTAGCAGGAACCTATGAGCGTTCTGGTTAAAGACAGGGTGTTTCGTGTCGGCTTGGTGCATCTGGGGTGCGCAAAAAATATGGTCGATACCGAAGTGATGGAGACCGTCCTTTCCAGGCGGGGTTTTTCTCTGAGGAAAAGGGGCTTCCTCGATGCCGTGATTATAAATACCTGTGGCTTCATCGATGCAGCCAAAGAGGAATCGCTCGGCGAAATTTTCAGGTTCGTGGAGCTAAAGAGGAAGGGAAGGGTTGGAAAAATTCTCGTTGGAGGCTGTCTCTCACAGAGGTACATGGTTGAGCTTGAAATGGAAATCCCCGAGATCGATAAATGTTTCAAAATAACGGACGTGGGCAGAATAGACGAAATTTTGATGGATGTGATGGGGGTCGGACGGGGAGGGATGGGTGTGGGTGAAAAAGCCGACCTGGAGGATCTGTATATCGAGAGAATCAGGGGGAAAAGACGGGCCTGGAGATATTTGAAAATAACAGATGGCTGTTCAAATCACTGCTCTTATTGCACCATTCCAAATATAAGGGGACCCCTTGCAAGCAGGGAGACGAAAAAAATTGTCTCTGAATTTCGCGCAATGATTCAGGAGGGGGTTTCCGAGGTCAACCTGGTTGGGCAGGATATCGGCTCCTATGGAAAGGACGGCGCCCGGGGTTTCATGCTCGAAAACTTACTCGAAGAGCTTTCCTGCCATGCATCGGCCGACGTCTGGTTGCGGCTGCTCTACCTTCATCCCGCCCGTATCACGGAAAAACTCGTGAAGATCATCCGGGAGAGCCCTCTTATACTCAACTATCTCGATATTCCCATTCAACATGGAAGCAACAGAATTCTGGAAAAGATGAACAGGGGCTATACGCGGGAATATCTCTACGAACTCTTTGCCATGCTCCGGACAAACCTGGATGACCTCGTCCTTCGAACGACGGTCATGGTGGGTTTTCCGGGAGAGGATCCGAATGATTTTGAATTGCTGCTTCAACTCATCGAGGACGTGGGATTTGAACGGCTCGGAGGGTTCACCTATTCAAGGGAGGAAGGGACACCTGCCTGGGGAATGGTTCCGAAGGTGAAAAAAAATGTTGCAATCTCCCGACTGGAAGAGCTCATCACGGTTCAGTCCCGCATATCCTTTGAAAAAAATAAAAGGTGCCTGGGGAAAAAAGCAAAGGTTCTCGTGGATGCCGTCAGCAGACGTGAGGCCACGCTGACAGGAAGATATTACGGCCAGGCACCCGAGGTGGATGGTTTCGTGACGGCAGAATACACGCGGCCCGTCAAGGAGGGGGAATTTGTTACGGTGAGGATTGACCGTTGTGACCATTATGACCTCTCCGGAACAGTTATCAGGGAAAAAGAGATTGACTTTTAAGGTGAAAAGTGTATATTTTTTGAACCTTGTGATGCCAACGCAGGAGGATGTCGATGAAATCGATGAAAGAGGTCCTCGTAAAAATGCGCGACGAGCTTATTCGCGATATCACGTGGAGGCTCAAAGAGACGAGCAAGAACATAAACGAGGATATCGGGGATGACGTTGACTCCTGTTTCCAGGAAAGAGCGAGGGAGTTCGACCTTCTCCTCTCCAAGAGGGAGAAAGAGAAACTCCGTTTGATAGAGGAGGCCCTCGAAAAAATTGACGAGGGAAGTTACGGAGTTTGTGAGGAGTGCGGCGCCAAGATACCGAAGGGGCGTCTTAAGGTTATGCCATTTGCCCTCTACTGTGTCGACTGCAAGGAGATGATCGAAAAAGAGGAAAAAACCTGGACAGAGGAACCCGAAGAGACCTTGAGGAAGATTTCCATAGTCGATTTCGAAGAGGAAGAATAGGAGGGCCCACTGCTCCCGCCTGCTTTGGGGCAATCCCTGCGGCTTTCAACCGGTCCATGGACGAAGACTACTTTTTTCTCGAACCTCTCGTAAATTTCTGATATCGGTTCACCGCATTAATGTGCTCCCGCAGTGTTCGCGAGAAGTGGTGGGACCCATCGTTTTTTGAGACGAAGTAGAGGTATGTTGTGTCAGCCGGATTAAGGGTTGCTTTTATGGAGGCCAAGCCTGGATTTGAAATCGGTCCCGGGGGCAAACCCCTCCTCACGTAAGTGTTGAATTCGTGATCGGTCGAAAGGTCATTTTTCGTCAATCTCCTGTCCCATTTTTTCAGGCCGTAAATGACCGTCGGATCCATCTGAAGGCGCATGTTTTTTTTCAGCCGCCGATATATTATGGAGGCAATGATCGGTTTTTCCCTGTCAAGGGAGGTCTCCTTCTCGACTATCGATGCTATGGTGATCAGATCGTCGACTGTAATTCCCAGCTTTTTCCTTTTCTCGTCCATATCCCCGCTGTAAGCCTTACGAAAACGGTTGATCATCATGTCTATTATGGCTTTTTCATCCATACCGCGCGTGAAGACGTAGGTGTCGGGGAATAGATATCCCTCGAGAGACCGAGAGTCGATCCCGTATTGCCTTGCTACTTCCTTTGAACCAGCAAGGGCAAGAAACCTCTCCTTTTGTGTTATTTTATAGGAGTCGAGAAGGGAGCTTATGTCGTAGATGTTGCTCCCTTCAGGGATCGTTATGTAGTATTTTGCCACGAGTCCGAGGACGAGCTTTTTCAGCACGAAGAGAGGTCTCTGCGGGGTGGGGATTAAATATTCACCTGCCTTTATCTTTTTTGTGCTGAAAGTTACATGGGCAAGGAGGTTGAAAAAGGTTTTGGAGCTGATTATTCCTTCCCTGTAGAGATTATCGACTACCGACCTGAAAGGCGTGCCTTTCTCGATATAAATTTTCTTGGCAGAAAAATTTTCAGCGGCTGGAGTCGAATAGAGGTAGGCGACGAACAGGATAGAGGTGATGATCACGTAGGTGCAAATCGCGACAAGAAAGAGTTCGGCAACTTTTCTTAAGGTTGTTTTTTCCAAACCTGCTTTTTCATCCATCTCTCGATTCTGCATCAAGGTAACTCTGAAGAATTATAGTTGCAGCGAGCTGGTCGATTACCTTTTTTCTCTTCTTGCGCCTCACATTGTCCCTGATCATCTCTTTTTCTGCAAAAACGGTCGATAGACGTTCATCCCAGGTCTCTACTTCCACTCCCGTGAGGGCAACTTTCAACTTTTCGATAAATTGATAAACATCAATAGCACTCTGTCCGGCTTCCCCGGAAAGTTCCAGGGGCAGGCCCATGATCACTTTTTTGATGTCATGAGTCACTATGAGATCATGAATTTTCTCTATATCCAGCTCTTCGGTCTCTCTTTCCATAACGGAGTGAGGTTGGGCAATGGTAGCTGTGGGGTCGGAAATTGCAATACCAATCCTTTTCTTCCCATAGTCTAAACAAAGCCGCCTTCCTGCCGTTTTTTTGCCCATAATAGATGACTCTATGGTAGCACACGGGGAAAAGTCGACGAAGGGAGATATTTGCCGCCGTTCGAGCAAGAAATAGGGCTCGAGAGGGAGTATTCCTTTCCCTGCGATGAATTCTCAATTCTTGACATAAGATGTGTAAATTGTATCAAATATCCCCAATGGCCAGAAAAATTTGTCCTTGGGAGCCGATTGAGGGGGTACGCGCCGGGAGCGCCGTTTCTGCGAGCGGCCTCACAGGGACTTCAGTTCTTCTTTTTCCCCACAGTGCCGTGGGTTCAGCTGAAGCGCGGGGTTTTGCGACGGGCACCCGCCAGATGGATTCTCTCTCCCTTACACATACGGTGGAAAAAATTTTTGGACTCGTCGTCTCCGGGGGTTCCGTTTTCGGCCTCGATGCGGCATCGGCTGTTGTGCGTGAGCTCAATGACCGAAATATCGGATTGTTTACAGGAACAACGAGCATCCCTGTTGTTCCGACCGCGGTTATTTACGACCTGTCATTCAAAGAAAATGTGGGGATAGACTATCATGACCTGGGGAGAAAAGCTGTTGCCGATGCACTTTCCGATGAAGGCAGAAATAACCTGGAGGGAGCCGGTGCCGGGGCTTCGGTTGGCAAGATTCTCGGGATTGAGAGTGCGACCAAGACCACGAAAGGCTTTGCACTTCGACTTGCGGACGAGGGCTATGCTATCGGTTCGATGATGGTACTCAATGCCTTTGGTGATATATACGACAAAAGCGGTAAAATAATTGCCGGGGTTCGGTTGCCCGGAAAAGGTGGCTATGGGAATACGCGGGAAATGTTCCTGGAGGGCTATACGAGGAAGCCCTTTGGAGGGATGGATAATACAACCATAACGGTGGTGGTAACGGATGCCTCGCTCGAAAAAAAGGAGCATTACATCGTGGCGTCGCAACTCAATAACTTCCTCTCGTCCCACATACGCCCGTATGGGTCGATCTTTGACGGGGATATCGTTTTTTCACTATCTACGGGAAAGAAGGAAAGGGTGGAAAATCTCATGAAATATATTGCAATGACCGAAGAAGTTACGTATGAATCTCTCACGTCTGCCGTCTTTTCGGCAAAATCCAGAGGAGGGTTGCCCTGCGCCAGGGAAATAACCGGAAGAGGAGGAAAAATTGGAGGAAATTGAAAGAATTCTACACGCGCTTGTCAATGATAAGGTTGCTCCGGTGAAAGAAGAGGCTTCGATTGCTCTCGGCAGATTTGCTGCCAGAAAAAACTTCCCTGAGTTCATGGGTGTTTTGAGCTCTGGAAAGCCGGAGGAGAGACTCAGGGTGGTTTACGCGGCGGAAGAGATGGGCGGAGAGGAGGGGTTGAAGCTTCTCATGAAGGCCGTGGGGGATGCAGCCGACGATGTGCGGGGGGCGGCGATCAGGCTCCTCGAAGGCTATCCGAGGGGTGAGGTACTGAAGGCCCTGGTGGACCGTTTGCCCCTTGAGAAAGGCTACGTGCTCGGCAATGTGATAAGCGTCCTTGGAAACTCGGGTAGAAGGGAGCTCGGTCCCGTCCTGATGAATTTCATAAACCACCCGGATACGGAGATTCAGGCGAGAACGATTGAAGCTCTCGGCAGGATAGGGTCTTTCGATGCGTTGGGTGAAATCATGAGCAAGGCAGAATCGGAGAGTCCATCGGTGCGAAAAGCAGTAGCCTTCGCCCTCGGCGCGATCCCGTTAAGCCACGGATCTTGATGGGTTGGCATTTTCGAGGAGAGGGTTCACTGTCGTGACTATGTTCCTCTTATATTTCCCGGTGGTGGGGTCTTTCTCTGAAAGGTCAAGGTGAACGGGAAATTCAAGCTGCTTCCCCTCTGAATCCGTCAGTACGATAACTTTTGGCCTTGTCGAATCCTCTACGTTCTGAGCAGCTACGACTGCTGCCTCGTTTGTGTCAAGCCGGACCATTGTGCCGATGGGATAAATTCCCAGTATTTTTATCAGGACTTTTACCATGGCTGGATCCAGGGATTTTCCGGCCATTTTCGTCATTACCTCGAGCGATTCTTTCGGGGGTCTCGGTTTCTGATAGGTCCTCAGCGTTGAGAGGGCGTCGTAGCAGTCTGCGATGCTTACTATCTGGCTGTAAGGTTCCATCGTGTATCCGGGTTCGGTGTGGGGATATCCGGAAAGATCGTACCCCATGTGGTGTTCCCTTACTATTTTCCCCGATACGGGATTGATGAACTCCATTTCTGAAAGGATCCTGTAACCTTCATCGGGATGTTTCTTTATTTCTGCAAATTCCTCTATTGTCAGCGTCGAAGGTTTCCTGATCAGGTCGAGAGCGAGCTGGGTTTTTCCCACATCGTGGAGAAGGCCCGCTACTCCTATGTCAACCTTTTCCGTATCGGATAAAGAGAGGGACTCGGCCATTGCAAGGGAGATAACTGACACGTTCACAGAGTGGGTGTAGGTGTATTCATCGTAGTTCTTTATCATGGTGAGAGCCAGCATGGCGTCCTTGTTCCTGGTGAGCATGCTCGATATATCCTGGACGACTTTTCTCGATTCTTTCCCCGAGGGTATCTTGCCGAGGCGAATATCATTGAGCACCGCCGTTACCGCGGAGAGAGCATTCTGGTAAATTTCCTTTGCCACCGAAAGGTCATCCTCTTCCTCTTCTTTTTCGATGGTGACGATGGTGATCTTCGTTATCCCCCTCTCCTTGAAAAGGGTCTTTACCTTCCTGTCGGTCAATTTGATGCCCCGGTTTTCGTGGAGAAGGGAAATCGTACCTTCTACCTCTGCCCTTTTGAGTCCCCGGTGAAAAATCAGCGCTTCTATCCCGCAGTCCCCGAGGGATTCGATAAAGAGCTCAAGAGACGATGTGAGCTTATAGATTGGAGTTCCCTCGAAAACGAGAGTGTCATCGACTATAGCAAGCGCAAGCTCGCCAACCTCTTCGAGCAGGAAACTGATAAGGTCGAATGCCTGGTTTATCGACTTCTCAACGAGGGGATGCTTTTTCGGATACAGCCCCAGGCCTTTGAGGCTGCCTCCGAGCACTTTCGTTATTTCCCTTATTTTTCCCTCAAGTTCCAGTCTTTCCATCATCCAACCTCTGTAATGATTTGGATGCTTCCCGCTTACATATGGTATCGGAACTTTGGGATAATTTTTCAAGTACTTCTCTTGCTTTTTCTGATTTCACCCTCCCTATGCCCTGCACGGCGGCGCTTTTTAGCTCCTTCATCCTCTTGGGCTTGAAGAGGGGATTGTAGGTTGCGATTTTCTCCAGGGCCGAAACAGCCCTGTTTGTGCCGATATTTTTCAAAGACTCGATGATTTCCATCGAAACCCGATACTCTGGATAAATGAACTTTTTTTTATGGAATCTCTCCTCGAGGATTTGGACGGCCTTATCGACTTTTTTTCTTCCCAGGGCCGAGACGGCGATTGTTGTGATGTTTTCGTCACTGTCGAAACAGCATCCCCCCAGGGCAGCGGTCGCGTCCGGGCTCGGGTTTTTCGAGAGGGCCTTTATCGCTTCTTTTTTTACCCTTGGATCTCTATTCTTAAGGGTACTTGCTATATGGGAGGCCACCTCTTCGTTTTCCATTCCGCCGAGTATGGTAACCATGTTTCGCACAACGTACCATCGCTCATCATTGAGATACTTCATGATATACGGAACGGCAAGGTCACCCATCTTTGTTATCAGCTCTACCATGGCTTTTCGCACGATTATGTTTTTTTCTTCCGTGAGTGCACTGAGCAGCTTGGCCGCACCAACTTCTCCGAGCACCAGCAGAACCGTTTGCGCTTCCATCCTCTCCTGCAACGATTTGCTGCTGAACTTCTTCACGTAGAGGGCGATGACGTCTTCGTTTGTTACCTCGAGAATGCCGGCAGATGCGAGATCAGCTATCACCCTATCCTCTCCGGGGGGGTATTCTATGTGATGGGCATATATCTTTATCGCCTTTTCCGCGTAAAGGAGCCGCTGGTTTGTGATCAATTCATTTATTCTTCTGGAGATTCGCTGTACCAGGTCCCGGTAAACATCGGAAATCGTTGTTTTCTTGAGGGACTTAAGAAGCGTTTCTATGTCCTCCTCTTCGATGTCCACCTCGCTTTCCGCGGGGGACTTATCGACCACGATAACCTCGTCTTCTTGAGCCTTGTGCTCCTGCTCCTTCTTGATTTCCTCCATGAGCTTGTCGTACTCCACCTTGTTTATCCATATCCTGGCAATTCTTTTCCCGATGAGTATCCTCTGCAGTCCTCCCTTTTTCAGGATCTCATCGGGGTCTACGTTTACCGCTTCCAAAAAATTCATCATTTCCAGGGGGGTAACTCCGGGGAGGATGATGAGTTTTTTCGTTCTCCTGACGAAAAGGGCATTTCTAAAGTCTGACACGGCTTCGTGTCTTTCGGAAAGCGTCTGCTCGTCAATCAGTAGGCCCTGCTTGCTCACGGTAATTTCGAACCCCGTTTCCGGTGGGGGGATTGCATCAAAGGATTCACAGATTTTTTGTAAAATTGCGTTGAGTGAGGGATGATTTTCCGGGTAGAAAGCGACTGCCTTTAAACCCTTCGACATTTCCGTGACTGCTTTAACTATCTTCTCAAGCCGAGGATCGCCGAGATTGTTTTTCAAAATTGCCTCGATTGAAACCGGGTTTTGGCATTTTGAAATATTCTATTTTTATAATTCTTTGAAAGTCAATAATTTATAATTGACTTCGACCTGTTGTGGAGGGGATATTACCTCTATAATAGGGTACCTTCGGGTTTTTTCCAGGTCCCGGGGGAGCTTTTTTATGGACAAGGAAAAAGGTCTCTTTCTGACGTGCTCCGAAATGGTAGCCCGGGGATTCTATACCGGGAATATTCCCCTTATCCCGGGTACTTTCGGCTCCTGTGTCGGTTTTGCCCTATGGTATTTCGTCACCGATTTCTTTCTTTACTGGGGACTTTTTGTCATTATTCTCTTTTTTTCCATCCCGGGGATAAAATCGGTGGTTGCAGAAACGGGTTTCAAAGACCCTTCTAACGTCGTCGTCGATGAGATCCTGGGCTTCATGGTCGCAGGAGGCATGTTCGAGAGGGACCTTCTGGCAGGCGTGAGCCTGTTTATCCTCTTCCGGTTATTTGATATCCTTAAACCATGGCCCGCCTCCTGGGCAAACAGAGAGGAAGGGGTGCGGTTTATCATTCTCGATGACCTGATCGCAGGCATGTACGCTGCAATCATCCACTATTTTCTTCTTGTGAAGATTCTCATTCCTTTCTGGAGGTAGATATTTGGAAACGCTGAAGGTCAAATTCTTTGTCACAACGGATGATCTTTTGGAAAAAATCAGGAAGTATTACCGGGCGAGGGATATGTATGTAACTGATGTAAAAAGATATTTTTTCGAGTATCTGTTCGAAATCAAGGATTTTTCCGAAAAAGGATCTGATTTTGTGATCCCCCCGTTCGCTGGCTCTCATTATGCGGGAGCTGGGGAAAGCTCCCTGGAGGAGTACCTCAGGGAAATTGCCGTCGAAAGGGGTGTGACGGTGTCGGTTGCCGAATCGTGCTCGGGAGGTCAGGTTGCGGACAGAATTACGAATATCCCCGGCAGTTCAAACTATTTTCTCGGTTGTGTCGTTGCCTACAGCAACCGCATGAAGGTTTCTCAGCTGGGCGTTTCGGAGCGGGTTATCAGGGATTTCGGCGCTGTGAGCGCCGTCGTTGCTGAGGAGATGGCTGGCGGGATTGCCAGAATTACCGGTTCGGATTATGCACTCTCGATTACGGGGATTGCCGGGCCCGAGGGCGGTACAGAGGAAAAACCGGTCGGGACGGTCTGGTTCGGTATCGAGACTCCTTTTGGCCGGGAGAGGAAGCGTGTGCACTTTGCCGGTACGAGGCAGGAGATAAAATCAAAGGTATCCTCTTTTGCGATTTTCAATCTGATCAAGGTAATAAGGAGCGGAGGCAACCTGTGAGGTTATTTACCGGAATACCGATACCCCTTGATATCAGGGAGGATATAGCTGCTTTTATTGCCGACGCACCTGCGGCCATGAAAGGGGTTAAGTGGGTGGAAAAAAATAATTTTCACATAACCCTGAAATTTTTCGGAGAGGTGGGGGAGGATATCGTTCCTTCGATAATCGAGGGGCTTTTGGAGTCGGCTGCCGGGAAAGAACCGTTTCTCATTTCCCTCTCCTCGGTCGGGGCTTTTCCTTCGTTGAAATATCCCCGGGTTTACTGGATAGGGGTGGAAAAGGGAAGTGAAATGGTAAAAAATTTGCATGATGATATCCAGAGGGAAATGCGAAAGCTGGGGTTTGCCGCGGAAGGCAGGAGGTTTCATCCCCACTGCACCATCGGCAGGGTGAGAAAATACGCCAAGGGTTTACCGTCTACCCCCGGGAAGAGCTCTTTTGGCGAATTCGTGGCCGAGAATTTCTGTCTCTACAAAAGTACCATTTTAAAGAATGGGCCGATATACGATATAATCGAGACAATAGATTTGTGAGAGGATAGTTATTAACTTTTTTTAATTTACCGATAACAATAATATGGCGGAGGTAGCCATGGATCCTAATAGGAAAAAAGCACTCGATATTGCCCTTTCCTCCATAGAGAGACAGTATGGCAAGGGATCTATTATGCGTCTGGGGGAGCAGGGAAGTGTTCAGGACGTACCCGCAATACCCACCGGTTCCATTTCCCTCGATTTGGCCGTGGGAATCGGCGGGATACCCCGGGGGAGGATTACCGAGATCTTCGGTCCCGAGATGTCCGGCAAGACCACGCTTGCCCTCCATATACTGGCCGAATCGCAGAAAATGTCGGGTGTTACGGCATTCATCGATGCGGAACATGCACTGGATGTGCACTATGCAGGCAAGCTCGGGGTGAATACCGATGAGCTGATTGTTTCCCAGCCGGATTCGGGTGAACAGGCTCTCGATATCGTGGAGACACTCGTTCGCAGCGGGGCGGTCGACCTGGTCGTTATAGA
>JBFFNJ010000036.1:0-12630 GCA_041563215.1 Candidatus Deferrimicrobia bacterium
CCCCGCTTATCCGTATGATGTCCCGGATGGTCATGCCCCTTACCCACCGATAGCGGCCCGGATTTTCCACCTCCCCTTCCACTCTCACAAAGGGCTTCTTTTTCAGATCCCAGACGGAGAAGAGGGTGATGATGTCCCCCCGCATCAGTGCCCTGTCGTGTTCCGGGTTTTCCTTCAGCGCCTCACGGGGATTGAACGATATGGACTCGGGCAAATAATCGGGGGGCAGCCTCCTGATTATCTCCCCGTACTCGAAAAGCCCCTCGGGCAGGAAGTTATCTTCGCTCCCCAGGACCTCCTTTACCCGCATGCCCTCCCGCCACTGGTAAAGCCCCGGGTTTTTCAGGTGCCCTTTCAGTTCGACAAATTCCCGCAATTCATCCGCCAGCGGGGAGACCGTCAACACATCGCCGTTTTGCATCACGAACCCGGACAGATCCTGCTTCACCTCCCTGATAACTTTTTTCCCTTCTGAAAGGTTCGTGGTGAGGGTCATGCTGAAAACATTTGCGCCGGGCAGGACGCCCCCGGCAAATGAGAAAAGATCCTCTATGGTCTCTCCCTCCCTGAACTCAAATATTCCCGGCCTCTTGACCATACCCCAGGCTGCAGCAGTATCTCCAATGGAAGGGACCACGACCACGTCTCTATCTTTCAGTAAAATATCCCCGCCCCTCTCGCCTTTAAGCAGGAGGTCGTAGATATCGAGATCGGCAATTTTCTCGTTATTCCTCTTCACGAATATGGTTCGCAGGCTCCCCGTTTTTTTCACGCCCTCCGCGAGAAACAGGGCATCCATGACGGTGCTGAAGCCGTTCACCATAACCGTCCCGGGCTTCTTTACCTCGCCGACGACAAAAATGGGAAATCTGCGGACTCTCCGCAAACTGAGGGAAACCTCCACGTCCTTTATGTATTTCACCATCTCCGCCTTGAGGTAATCCTCGGCTTCCATTATCGTCTTGCCCCAGAGGTACACCGTCCCCACCGGCGGATAGTAGACCTTTCCCTCGTTGTCGATCGGGAGAACATAGAGCGGCAGGAATGCGCTGCCTCCCTCCTTTATGCTCTTGGAAAGATAGATGTTTACCCCTTCACCGGACAGAAAGATCTGAATTTCGTCGCCCGGACCCAGTACATAGTTCTTGTCGAATCCGGCGGGGGGCATCTGCGGTAACATGTCCTGGAGTCTCTTCGCTTCCAATAACTTTTCCACGTCCCCTTCGGTCAAATCCTCCTTTTTCAAATCTATCTCAAGATCCCCCCTGGAAATATCTTTCTGCTCTTTTTCGGGAGGCGCAAATATTTCGTATCCGAACTGCTCGAGGATCTGCTTTTCCTCTGATATTCGCCCCAGATAGAGCAGCTCCAAACGGGAAAATTCTTTTCCCGCCTCGATTTTCGGCATCCCGACGGACCGGGTGTAGGGTTCGGGAACCGTCTCCTTTATCTCCTCTTTCTCCTTTAGCTCCACCTTCTCCTCCACACCGATATCCTCTTCCGCAACTTCCCCGCTCTTTCCAGCTTTAGCCGCTCCCTCCTGCATCGTACCGGGGGTTCTCTGCTGGGTTCCCGTTTGCCCCCCTATGATATTTCTCAAAGGGTCTATCCCCTGTTGCTCCTGGCAGACAGCTGTTCCGCCAAAAAGTACCAGGGAAAATACTGCGATACTGAATATGGCAAGTGCTCTCCTCTTCATTTAGAAATACCTCTTGACGCTGATGATGCCAACATAGTTATCCTCCCTCTCTCCCGGGGCAAACCCGGGGTTTTTCACCTGCTCCCACCCTCCCGTAACCTCTGCAAGGTAGGGGTACAGCCGGAGTCTGACTTTCGCCTGGTATTGATAGTGCGTCTCCAGCTTCGCAAGGTTAAAGCCTCTCTTTTCCAGGTCGAAGCTTCCCGTAACCATAATATTATCTGAAAGCTCGCGGCTCAACTCAATAAAGAGGTCCTCGGCGTCGCCGCCGGCATGATGACCGATAACTCTATTCTTGAAGGTATACCCGGATGTGTAGGTCCCGTTGCGGTACCAGACACCATGGTTCCTGTTGCTGTCGAAGAACTCCCCTCTTACAGAAAAACCACCAATATCGGCGACGTAGGCGCCGAATATGAATGCATATTTATAGGGGTAATAATCCCTGAAATCCTCAGCCCCTGCCTCCACGTAGATATCGGCATTGAAGGAGGGGATACGGACCCTGAAGTCGATCCCGATTATCTGGTTGCTGGTGTCCCCATCAGGTTCCTCCGAGCTTCCTGCGAAAAGGACCCGCATGATATCCCCGAAATCGAGTGATGGCCTTCCCGACCCTCCGAAAATTGCGGCCTTTTGAATCCCGATTTCTACAAGGGGGGATGGTTTCAGCGAGACTCTCGCCCCGTACAGGTTCGGGCGCTTGAAATCTCTCTCATTTTCAAGCTGGCTCAAAAAGATGTCGAATTTCATAAGCCCCACCAGGGGAAGGATGAAGGGCCGGGTATTTCTCAGGTTGATCATCAGCAGGGGCTCTGCATTGTTGCTCAGCAAAAGCGACCCGTGCCTTCCCTGCCCCCACCACTTGCTGTCCTGACCCAACTCCAGCTCTATGCGGGATCCGAATTTAACATAGCCCTTGTGGAGCGTAAAGTTCGTATCCCCCGAAGAATCCTTCCGGTAGGTCAAAAACGGTTTGAGGAAGTAGGAGAACAGCTTGATTCTGCCATCGGAGTTGAAATAGGCAACACCGTTGTTCTTCTGGTAATCGACTCCCTCCCTGTTGTAGGTGAATGCTCTTTGCACTGCGTCGGTATTCGGGCCCGGGTGTGCCGATTCCGGTTGATCGAGATAGAGATAGTGCCCCCCCGCTTCCCGCACGGGTTTGAAGTAGACCGTGTCATTCCCCGTCTTCAGGTCGTCTATGTCTTCAGAAAACTCCTCCTCCATCCTTTTCAGTATCCTCGCCTTTCGCTTCGACAGCGACCCCTCGATCCCGGCCTTTATCCTCGCTTCGACGACCAGCCTGGCTACCTCTTCCCGCGAGAGCGGCAGCGTCCCAATCATGGCCGTGTCGAGGAGCCCGACGGCGGAGAGGAACTCGATGTCCCCGTACACGGGCGAGCCGACTTCCACATTGACCGTCGAGGCCACGGCAGGGTCAGGAGAGTGGACGCATGGAAGAAGGACAAGGAGAATGCACGTAAACAAGGCAAAAGAGAAAATTCCCGCTCTCATTGAAACTTTTCCCCCTCCCATCATCAAAACCCCGGCAAACACTCATTATGGTAAAGTTCGACTTTGCAAAATTACCATAAATGCTTGATTTTTGCAAGTTTTCAGGGCTGATGCGGGGGATAGGCCTGGAAAAGAAATCGCCCGTCACCCACCGCGCGGGGATGGCGGAAATTCCCTTATTTCCGGCATCTTGCATCGATTGCCCGGGGGTAGCCCGGTCTCTTACCTCTTTCTCCTTCTTCCGGCTGCCCAGAAAAGCGCCGCGAACAGCACGAGCACGTATGCGGGGATAAAACCGTCCCCGTCGATACCGCCCTGACCACTCACCCCGCAGCCGCTCACCACGTCGAAGCGCTGAATCGATCTCTTTTCCTGTATCTTCAGGACGAAGGCGTCGCGGTTTCCCTGCGTTTCGCCCTGGAAGGCGTTATCGGTGAACTCGTCTACGAGAAAATCGTTCGAGTCCGTGTGCCCGGCGACGTAGACGTTGCTCGAGCTGTCGAAAGCCACACCACGGCCCCAGTCCGGGCCGCTCCCTCCCAGGTACGTGGCATACTCCAGCTCCGACCCCGAGGTTTTCACCTTGACCGCGAAGGCGTCGTCCGAACCGTTGATTTCCCCCTGGATCGGGTCCAGGACGGGAAAATCGGTGGAGGCGGTCCTTCCCGTTACGTAGGCGATCCCGTTTGAGGTCACGGCCAGTGCCGAACCGGTGTCGAAGCCGGCACCTCCCAGGAGCGTCGAGTAGACCAGAGCCGATCCGGAGGCGTTGAGCTTGGTCACGAAGGCGTCGGAACCGCCGCCCCTTTCCCCCTGGAAAGGGTTTTGAAGGGGAAAGTCGGAGGACGTTGTTTCCCCGGTTACGTAGGCGTTCCCGGAGAAATCAACCCCAATAGCGGACCCCCTGTCGTCGGCGTCTCCCCCCAGGTAGGTGGAGTAGATCAGGGACAGGGCCCCGCCGGTCTCCGTGTCCACCTTCGCCACGAAGGCCTCGCCGAACCCCCCGGGGCTTCCCTGAAAGGCCCCCTGTGGGCCCTTCGTGGGAAAGTCGTCAGAGCGGGTCAGGCCGGTTATGTAGGCATTCCCCGGTGCGCCGAGGGCGATGCCGAAGCCGGCATCGTTCCCCTTTCCTCCCAGGTAGGTGGAGTAGATCAGGGACAGGGCCCCGTCGGTCTCCGTGTCCACCCTCGTCACGAAGGCGTCCGTGCGGACGCCGAGACCGTCGCATTGCCCGTCGGTCCCGCAATCAGGGTCGAAGGCCCCGATGGTGGTGGGAAAGTCATCGGAAAAGGTCCTGCCCGTAACGTAGGCGCTCCCGGCGCTGCCGACGGCAAGACCCAGGGCCTCGTCGTCCTGCAGTCCCCCCAGGAGCGTCGAGTAGACCAGGGCCGTGCCGAGAGGGTTGAGCTTCGCCACGAAGGCGTCCTTCTTGCCGCCCAGGATCCCCTGGAAGAAGGGCCCGAACAGGGGAAAATCCGAGGAGTCAGTGGCCCCGGCAACGAAGACGTTCCCCAGGCTGCCGACGGCGATTCCCGATGCGCTGTCGTCCCCGTCCCCACCGATGTAGGTGGAGAAGATGACGGAAGAGCCCGTTGCGTTGAACCTGGTCACAAATGCGTCCGTGCGGACGCCGAGACCGTCGCACTCCCCGTCGGTACCGCAATCGGGGTCGAAGGCCCCGATGGTGGTGGGAAAGTCATCGGAAAAGGTCCTGCCCGCCACGACGGCATTTCCCTCGTTGTCGAGGGCAAGGGCGAGGGCCTCGTCGAGCCGCGCTCCCCCCAGGTAGGTTACGAAGCTGATCTCCGGGTCGATCACCAGCTCCCTCGTTTCATCGTACCCGGAGGCCACGAAACCGAACCTGTCGACCCCCACCTTTCGAAATCCGCCGGCAACGGGCTTTCTTCCCCCCCCCGCAACCTGGTAGATCCGGGGAGACCGATGGATTATCTTTCCGGCATCCGCGACGATCACGACGTTTCCGTCCCCGTCGATGCGCGCGTCCCCGGCCCCGGAGAACCGGAGCACGATGGTTGCGGGGTCTATCTTCGGAAGCAGCGTAAAATCATACTCCATCCCGTTTTCCGTCCCGTACAGCTCGAGGCTCACCCCGCGGTATATCTCACCGAAGCTAACCCTCGAAAAGCGGGGGACCCCGGTGAGCCACTTCGCGGGGTCGTTCCCGATCAGGTAGTTGCTCTTTCCGGGAAGCCGCCGGGCTCCCCGAAGGGTTCGGCCGGGGTACGCTCCGACAAACGCCATGCTCACCGAACTCCCGGTCCCTGCGGTCCCCTCATTCCCAAAACGCCCCTTTTTCCCCGCACTCTTTCCGCCGTGACCCGGCCGGGATGCTATGGCCATCACGATCTCGTCCGGGGTCACGTAGACATTCCACCCCCTGCCGCGCGAAAGGAAGCGGACCCTTTCATCCACCTGTCCCCGGTTCTCCTCGAAGGCAGCCGGCAGTCTGGCAAAATTTCCGGCAATCTCGACCCTCTCTTCCCCCCGGGCGCCTGCGGAATCCATGTTCCTGGAGCAGGCAGCGAAGGAGAAAAACGCCACCGTGGCAAGCAGGAAGCACCCGGCTGACCATTTCATCCTGGGACCTCCCCTGAAAGAAGTTTCCGGTTCAGGGTCTCCCGCACGGGAAAAACAGCGGGAATCCCCACTCCATTGTAATCCCACTTTGCCCTTTAAAAAAAGCAAAATGCGCCGGAGCAGGGCGCGTGCGGCCAAAGGGACCGGCCGTTCGCGGAAGAGCAAAACTCTGCCCTTAACTAATTATCTGGAATCTTTTATAATTTTCAACATCTAAAGCTATATGTGGCCGGTGCCGAACCGGAAGCGGCGCGACAGGCGGAGGCAGGAAAATCGGCCCGCAGCCGGACAGCCTTTTTCCCGGCCGACAGGGTCACCGGAAGCGAAAGGGCACCGGAATATCAGACCCAGGAGGGGAACATGGAACGGAAAAACGTGGTTACCATAGGAGGAAACCCGCTTACGCTGGTGGGAGGTGAAATCAAGGTGGGTGACAGGGCACCCGACTTCAGCGCGCTGGACGGTTCCCTCAACGCAGTTACCCTCGGCAGTTTTGCCGGAAAAATAAAGCTCATCGCGGCGGTTCCGTCCCTGGACACGCCGGTCTGTGACGAGGAGACGAGGAAGTTCAACGAAGTGGCCGCCAACCTGCCCGACACGGTGCAGGTGGTGACGGTAAGCCTGGACCTCCCCTTCGCCCAGTCACGGTTCAGCAGCACCGCCGGAATCGACAGGATCAAGGTGCTATCCGACCACCGGGACCTCTCCTTCGCCACGGCATACGGCGTCCTCCTCAAGGAACTCCGCCTCCTTGCCAGGGCCGTCTTCGTGATCGACGCAGACGACGTCGTCCGATACGTGGAGGTCGTCCCCGAGGTGAAGTCACATCCCGACTACGACGCAGCCCTGGATGCCGTGAAGAAACTGCTGTAGATGCTTGTGTGAGAAAACCCCCTGGCGGAAGGGGGCCCGAAGGGGCACCTACCGTGCGACCAGCACCTGCAGGAAGCGGGAGCGCATCTCTTCTTTCTTGAGATAGTCCTTCAGGGGCTTTACCCTCGTGATGGCGTTCACCACGTTCCTGATCACCGCGTGGGGGAGGCTGGTGAAGTCGTCGAAGAGCAGGTTGCCCAGCTTGCCCTGCTCGATGGCGATCATCAGGTACTTTTCCATCGCCGAATCGGGGGTGATGACCCGTTCCCCCCGGTCGACCATCATGAGCGCGCCCTCCCTGCAGGCGGCCACACAGACCCCGCATCCCAGGCAGAACCGGCTGTCCACCTCTCCCCGCCTCCCCCTTCCATCCTCGACCAGGGTTATCATGTCCACCTGGCACTTCTTCACGCAGAGGCCGCAGCCGGTGCACTTCCCCCCGTCGATCTTGGCAAGGTACGACGAGGTGGCGACCACATTTTCCAGGCGCAGCTTTTTCATCCCGCCGAGCAACCCGCAGCAGCAGCCGCAGCAGTGGCAGACAAAAGACGGGCGTCTCTTCACGTTATCGGCCACGTACACGAGCCCTTCCTCTTTCGTACGGGAGAAGATATCGAGGGCTTCCTCCTTCGACACCTCCCGCATGAAACCCCTCCTAACGAGGTAGGAGGCGCCTGCGTTGAATGCCGTGCACACGTCCATCGCGTAGCTGCACCCATCGTCTACGTGTTCCCTCAGGTGCCTGCAGTAGCAGAGCCCGACGCCGATCTTTTTCGCCTCCCTGATTATCCCGGCGGCGGTCTCGTGGGTCAGCACCTGCGAGTGCACGCCCTCACCCAGCGCCTCTTCCTCGACGAGCGCCCTCCCCAGGGGAGTCTCCCCGGAGAGTATCTTTCTCGCCACATCGCGGTTCTCGTGCACGTACTCCCACATGAGCCTGGCGAGCCGCTCCTGGGGCACATCCCTGTTGACCCGCATGAAGGTGAATTCAAAAAAACCCAGCAGGGTCGGGGAAAGGATGTAGAAGGACCGCCCATTTCTCTCAAAGTCCATGACGAGGCCCTTTTCGGCCATCCCCGCAAGAAGGGGCACCAGCTCCTGCATCCCCACCCCCGTCAGCCGCGATATCCTGGAAAGGGAGGAGAAGATTATGGGCATCCGGGAAGCCACGAAGGCCTCCTGCTCCGTGTAGAGCAACTTCAGGATCTCGAAGATCTCCCGGGAAGGGGGAGCCCCGATCATAAACCGGTCGAGCCTTTTCTGCAGCTTTCCGTAAACACCGTGACCGCGGGACAGATGACCCATTGCCGCCTCCCGGAGAAATGGATAACACGCAAACCATTATCGCAGGTAAGGCGCAGAAGTTTCAAGGACCGGATTGTCACCGGGAACGGGGAGGGGCAATTTCCCTGGCGACCGGGCCGCGGTTCCCGTTCGGCCAGGTGGACCGGCGATAGTTGTTGCTTTTCAGACGCCGTTGATTTATCATCATTCTATTCCCGCGGACATAACGACTTTTCCAGGTCCGGGGCAGTAAACAGCTTCCCGGCATCATCAGGAAGGGAAAGATCAGTGTCCTTTTTGTATGGGTTTCCGGCAGGGTCCGGAAACGGGAGCACCAAAAAACAGGGAGGACCGGGCTTCTTCGGCAATCCATCGGAGCCTGAACCGAACAGCAATTTCGGGAGGCGGCAATCATGGGCTTTTACTCATCCCTGAGTAATTACTACGACCTTATCTTTCCCGTTTCTGCGGAACAGGAGCAGTTTTTCGCTGAGCTCGTCCGCGATTTCAAACCGCAGCGCGTCCTCGACGCCGCCTGCGGTTCGGGAAGCCAGCTCCTGTGCTTCGCAAAGCGGGGGCTTTCCTCCTTCGGCTTTGACGCGGACCCGGAGATGGTCAAACTGGCAAGGAAGAAGCTCTCCGGCTACGAAAAAGCCACCGTCGAGATCGGAAAGTTCGATCAGCTGACGGAGATTTTCGAGCCCGGCTTCGACCTGATCATGAACATCGGAAACTCGATCGTCCACGTGCCGAACGATGAGGCCCGTCAGTTTATCGCCGACGCGCACGACATGCTCAACAAGGAGGGGCTGCTGCTCATCCAGATCCTCAACTACGACAGGGTTTTCGATCAGAGAATAGAGGAGCTTCCCCTGATAACCGTGTCCACGCACGACCTCTCCTTCCGTCGCTCGTACACCTTTACCTCAAACAAGAAGGTCATCTTCAAGACCACGATCGAAGTTCCCTCGGAGGGGGTCACCATTTCCAACTCACTGCCTCTTTTCCCGATCAGAAAGGAGGCGCTTCTCGACATGGTAGACGCCTCCGGCATGAGGGTGATCGGCACTTTTCCCGGCTTCGTGGGAAAGAAGTTCACCCCCGACGCAGACGCCCTGGTCGTCATGGCGAAAAAGTAATCCCCGGGGTCGGCACTTTCGATGTTTCCTCCCCTTTCGCGGGCCACATGGAGCCGTTCGCTTATCATTTGAAATTCTGCCCCTCATCTGCTTTAATCAACCGGCGGATGCATCCGGGGATACATTTTCGGCCACCCGGTGCCGATAAGGATGGCAGGCGCTCCCGAAGGTCGGGGAGTATTCGTGACAGGTTGAAAAAGATATGGTGAAATAGCGCTGGAGGAAAGTCATGTCGCACAGGAAACTCGTCGGGAAGATCAAGAGGAAAGAGGCGGTGGTGGGAATAATCGGCATGGGGTATGTGGGGCTCCCCCTGGCCCGGGAATTCCTCCTCGCCGACTTCCGCGTCACGGGCTTCGATATCGACCCGGAGAAGGTAAGCAGGCTGAACAGGGGCGTCTCCTACATAAAGCACATACCGTCGACGTTCATCAAAAAATACGGGAAGAAGGGGATGTTCGAAGCGACGGATGATTTCAGCCGCCTGGCCTCCGTCGATGCGATCATACTCTGCGTTCCCACGCCCCTTGGAAAACACCGGGAGCCCGACCTGTCCTACGTAATCGACACGACCCTGAAGATCAGGGAGCATTTGAGAAAAGGCCATGTCGTGATACTGGAGAGCACCACCTATCCGGGAACGACAGACGAGGAGATGCTGCCCCTCCTTCTCGAGACGGGGCTGACCGTGGGCCGTGACTTCTTCCTAGGGTACAGCCCGGAGAGGGAAGACCCGGGCAACCGGGAATACACAGCCCGCACCATTCCAAAGGTCGTCGCGGGAATCACCGAACGGTGCCTGACCGTGGTCGACCACCTCTACCGCCAGGTGGTGGTCTCCACCGTGCCCGTCTCCTCCACGCGGGTCGCAGAAGGCTCGAAGCTCCTCGAGAACATATACCGGGCGGTGAACATAGCCCTCGTAAACGAGATGAAGGTCATCTTCGACAGGATGGGCGTGGACATCTGGGAGGTTATCGGCGCCGCGAGCACGAAACCCTTCGGCTTTCAGCCATTCTACCCGGGCCCCGGCCTCGGGGGCCACTGCATTCCCATAGACCCTTTCTACCTGACCTGGAAGGCCAAGGAGTTCGGTATAAACACGAAGTTCATCGAGCTCTCCGGTGAGATCAACACCAACATGCCCTTTTTCGTCGTCCACAAGACGGCAAGGGCCCTGAACGCAAAGGGGAAATCCCTGAAGGGGTCCAGAATACTCCTCCTCGGGATGGCCTACAAGCCCGATATCGACGACCTGCGGGAATCCCCAACCCTCCACATCATGAAGCTCCTGGAAGAGGAGGGGGCTGTCGTGGATTATAACGACCCGTACATCCCGCGCCTCTACCGGATGAGAAAGTTCTCCTACGACAAAAAGTCCGTTCCCGTAACCGCCGCCAACATCAAAAAGTACGACGCCATCATCATCTCGACGGCACACTCAGCCTACGACTACGAAGCGGTTAAGCGGCACGCGAAACTGATCATCGACACGCGGAACGCAACGGGTGTAACCGGTACGGTTGCGGGAAAGGTGTGGAAAGCATAAAAGACGGTCCCGGGAAACCGGTTTAGAGTTTCGAGTTTAGAGTTTAGAGTTGGGTGTTCATTCCGCACTCCGAAATCCACATTCCGCATTACCGTCATGTACGAAGACGGGAGTCGACAATCGAGAGGAGGAAGGAGAAAGTCGTATAACAACCACTCTCCCCTCTCAACTCTCTCCTTACTCATTTTCAGATGAGGCAGGAAGGCGGGGACGGACCATCTCCATCCCCGCCCACCGGTAAATCCGCGCTTATGCCGTCTTTGCCTTTCTAACCGATCTTGCTGTAGCCTTCTTCTTCGCCGCCGGTTTTTTCTCCTTCTTCTCCTTCTCTTCGAAGTAGATCGCCTTGTTGATGGCTGCGATATAGGCCTTGATAGCCGCCTCGATGATATCGGTGCTCGTGGCCCTGCCAAGATACACGGCACCGTTTGCCCGGACCCTGACCGTGGCATCACCCACTGCATCCTTACCGCTCGTCACGGCGTTCAGGTTGAAGGAGACGAGCCTAAACTTCCGCTTCACGATCCGCTCGACGCACTTGTAGGCAGCATCGATGGGCCCGTTACCCGTCGAGGCCTCGTCGATGACCCTGTTTTTGTGCACCACCTTCAGGGCGGCCATGGGAATCCCCTGGGATGCGGAGAGGATCTGTACGTGACTGAGGCGGTACGTCTCGGGGATCTTGAAGAGCTCCTCTTCGATGATAATGGAAAGGTCCTCGTTCATGACCTCCTTTTTCTTGTCCGCAATCTCAATGAAGCGGTCGAAGACATTCCCGAACTGGGCATCGGTGAGCGTATATCCCAACTCCTTGATCCTATCCTTTACGGCATGTCTGCCCGAACGCGCGGTGAGGACGAACTGGTGGGCCGAAACGCCCACGTCCTCGGGCTTGACGATCTCGTAGGTTGCCCTGTCCTTGAGAATCCCGTCCTGATGTATCCCCGATGAATGGGCAAAAGCGTTGCTCCCCACGATCGCCTTGTTCGGCTGGACGACGAGCCCCATGAGGTTGCTGACCATCCGTGATGTCTTGTATATCTCCTTCGCGTTGATACCCGTCGTGTAATTTCCGATGAAATCCTTCCTCGTGCGAAGGGCCATCACGACCTCCTCCATGGAGCAGTTGCCCGCACGCTCGCCGACGCCGTTCACGGTCACCTCCACCTGCCGCGCCCCGTTTTTGATCGCCGCAAGGGTGTTGGCGCTTGCAAGGCCCAGGTCATTGTGGCAGTGCACCGAGAGGATTACCTTGTCGAGAGCCGGGACGCGTTCCCGGAGCCGGCGAATCCTTTCCCCGAACTCCTCCGGTATGGCGTACCCGACGGTATCGGGAACGTTTATCACCGTGGCTCCCGCCTTGATGACCGCCTCGATGGTTCTGCACAGGTAGTCAAAATCGGTCCTGGAGGCGTCCTCCGTTGAAAACTCCACGTCGGTGCAGAGAGACTTGGCAAACTTCACAGCGTCTACCGCCCAATCGAAGACTCTGTCCCTGTCGGCCCTGAACTTCTTCTGAATGTGAATGTCCGACGTGCCCACAAAGGTGTGTATCCTTGGCCGCTCCGCGTTCCTGACCGCCTCCCAGGCAACCTCGATGTCCTTTTTTACCACCCGGCAAAGGCCGGCAATGACCGGGCCTTTCACCTCCCGTGCGACTGCGCTCACCGCCTCGAAATCCCCCGGCGAGGACACGGGGAAACCTGCCTCGATCACGTCGACTTTCAGGACGGCAAGCTGCTTTGCGATCTCGAGTTTTTGCTCCATCGCAAGCTTTGCCCCCGGTACCTGCTCCCCGTCACGGAGCGTGGTATCGAAAATGAAAACTCTCTCAGCCATTTTGCTCCCTCCTATCACGTATTTGATCTATTTTTTTCCTGCCCTGTTCAACGCCGGTACATCTCAACCCCCCGCATAGGGGAAACGCCTCGTAGGGCAGGGGAAATCCATTTGAGCCCTCATTTTTTTTC
>JBFFNJ010000037.1:0-12355 GCA_041563215.1 Candidatus Deferrimicrobia bacterium
CCCGACATAATGCAGACGTCGGAACAGATTCAGATGAGAAAGCACCTGAGAGACATCCGTTCGGTTATCGCCGTTCCTCTCAAAAAAAGGGACAGGACGATAGGAGTCTTTTACATCAGTCACAAGGACGAGAATGCTTTCGATCCCGAAACTCTCGGAACGGTGAAGACGCTCGTTCGCACCATATCTATCGCCATCGAGAATACGGAACTGTACCAGTATGCCAGGATGATGGCGGAGAGAGACTCGCTCACCCTGCTTTACAACCATGGAACGTTTCACTCCCGGCTCGATTATGAGCTCGAACGGGCGGCACGGTACCGCCGTAACCTCACACTTATCATGCTCGACATAGATGCTTTCAAACTCGTGAACGATAACTTCGGCCACGTTACGGGAGACAGGATCCTGAAAATGGTTGCAGGTGTTATAAATGCGCATACACGAAAAACGGACATCGCTGCACGCTACGGGGGGGACGAGTTTGCTATTTTGCTCCCCGAAACGGACCATGACGCGGCTTTTCAAATAGCCAGGCGAATCTGTTCGGGTCTGAAAAATTTAAAGGTCGATACCGGCAGGGGGGGAGACATCATCGTTACGGCCAGTTTCGGCATAGCCTCTTGCACACACGACTCATCGGATAGAAATAATATTGTTCATATTGCTGACTCCCTTATGTACACTGCGAAGAACGCGGGATACGGTGAGATTGTGACGAAAGTTATATAATCCGGGAAGATGGTTATCCCTTTGACCCAGGACACGCGAAAAAAACACACCTATATTTCCTCGGAAGTCCCATCAACCGAAGAGATTGATAATATCAAGAAGGCGAGAACAAGAGTGATTCTCGTCATTAAAACGAGATGGGTCATCCTGGGGATATTGCTTCTCTATGGCTTGTATGCGACTTTTTTCTATACGCTGGAAGGATTGTCTGAACTTTCGCCAATTGAAAAAGCGGTTCCCGTTGCTGCATTTATCATTGCCGTGGCATATAACGCCTTTTGCCACTATGCTTACCGATGGTTCTTGAATATCCGTTATCTCAACCTGATCCAGATTATGATTGATCTTGTCTTTGTTACCATCATTGTCCATTTCAGTGGAGGGGTTGTTTCCTGGTTCTGGGTAATATATTTCGTCCTCATTGTTGAAGCAGTGTTTCTCGGGGAGAGGATTTACGATGTCTGGACGGTGGGTATCGGTGCATCGATCCTTTACGGGTGCCTCCTGACTGCCGAGTTTTCCGGGATTATCCCTTCGGTGCAAATGCCTTTTGTCAATAATCTCCTGCAACAAAACTTCCAGTACGGGATGATCAAGTGGGCATGGGTTTCGGTGGTATGCCTGTCGGTGTCGGGGATTGGGTATTACATGATGAGGGAATTGAGAGGAGAAGAGGAGAAATTGAGGAAAATGAATATCGTCGATCATCTAACCGGACTCTACAACGGGTGGCATTTCGACATTCGCCTCAACTCCGAGATCCAAAGGGCAAAGAGGTATGGAAGAATATTTTCCCTCCTCATTCTCGATGTCGATGATTTCAAAAAGCTCAACGATACCTACGGCTACGAGACCGGTGACAACCTCCTTGCCGGTGTTGCTGAATTGATCAAAAAAAATATCAGGAGAAGCGATTCCACGCGGAAGTACGATATTGATATCCCCTGCCGGGTGGAAGGAGGGAGGTTTGCGGTTATTCTTCCGGAAGCATCATCGGTTCAGGCAGGAGTTATTGCTGAGAGGCTCCGAACAGGTATCGAATCTTGCGATTTCGAAGGGAAAAGTGCCACGGTGAGTGCCGCGATCGCTTCGTTTCCGGACCACGGCACAGATATGAATTCCCTCAAAAAAGCGGCAAGCGATGCGATGTTCCTTGCCAAAAAAAAGGGCAAAAACAGGGTTATCCTGGCAAATGCCTGAATAGGATAGGGGAGAAGAGGCTGCCAAACGATCCAGTTCCCACCTTGCATTGTCAGCATCGCCATGATATGGAGAATATGAAGATAGATAAGAGATTGATCTCCTGGTACCGGCTCTATCTCTTCGGCAGGCTTATTCCCGGTGTTTCCCATGAGGTTGACAATAATCTGAGTGTTGCCCTGGGATATTCTGAGCTCATAATAAGCAATCCAATGGATGAACTAAAGAGGCTTGAGTTGATGAATAACATAGTAAATTCTACAAGCAATATATCTTGGATAATGAAAAAATATTCCTATTTCGCCGGGGAGCAGCAGGAAGAAGATACACTGTTTGAAATAAACGAGACCATCCATGAAATCATTACATTTGCGGGGTATCAGCTTAGAAAGAATGGTGTCGGATTAAATATAGACCTTCCCGATGAGGGGCTGTTCTTGCACGGCGGGCGGAAAGATTTTGCCCTCATGTTGCTCAATATCATGGTCAATGCCTCCGAATCGATGGCTGATGGGGGTGGGTGTCAGACCCTGGCAGTCAGCCGTGATACAGATGGTACAATAGAAATAACCGTCTCGGATGAGGGGGTGGGTGTACGAGCCGAACTATCTGAGATGATCTTCAAGGCCGGGTTTACAACGAAGGGGGAAAGTTACCGGCTCGGTCTTGGCTTACCCGTCTCACGGCAGTTAGCCAAACGATTCGGGGCGTCGATTTATGTCAGTTCAGAATACAAGAAGGGTACGCAGTTTACAATCGCGATCCCTAAAACGGGTGAGCAAAGACAATAGTAGGTTGATAACCAGGACATGATCGAACAAGACTATCCTGCCTACAGGTCGCTTGGAAAGGATGAGCTTTCCCGGAGGGGACAGATGCTTCATCAGCGGCTAACGAGTTGCTCCCTCTGCCCCCGGGATTGCCGCGTCAATCGATTGGAGGGTGAACTGGGTTTTTGCCGGACGGGAGGAAGTGCCATTGTGTCTTCTTTTGGTCCCCATTTCGGGGAAGAGTCCCCTCTTGTCGGCAGACATGGGTCGGGCACGGTATTTTTTACCAATTGCAACCTCGGCTGTATATTCTGCCAGAATTACGACATATCCCACCTTGGAAGGGGAACCCCGATGGACGCGGCCGAACTGGCCTCCATATTCATGAAGATACAGAGCTATGGATGTCACAATCTCAACCTGGTAACGCCCACACACGTTATTCCCCAGGTAATCAATGCTCTTGAAATCGCATTGGACAAAGGTTTTTCCCTTCCCGTTTTGTATAATTGCGGCGGTTATGAATCTGTCGAGTCGATCAGGGTGCTCGATGGAATCATCGATATATACATGCCCGATTTCAAGTTTATGGATGACGACATAGCCTTCAACCTGACAGGTGCCAGAAATTATTCGACGCATGCCAGAGAATCGGTAAAGGAGATGCACAAGCAGGTAGGGGATCTGAAACTGAGCAGGGAAGGCATCGCAATGAAGGGACTGTTGGTAAGGCATCTTCTCCTGCCAGAATTTCTTTCCGGAACAGAAAAAGTGCTCGAATTTATATCGGATGAGATAAGCCCGAACACCTATCTTAACCTTATGGATCAATATTATCCTTGCTACCTTGCGAGAAATTATGAAAACTTGTCGAGGCGCATAACCCCCGAAGAGTGGCGAAGGGCTGTTGGCCTCGCTAGAAGTTTGGGCCTTGCAAGACTGGACGGGGAAGTGTAAAAAGGGCCAGCCTCTTTCCTCATAGCGGAAAATTCACGGTTGATTTTAATTTTCATTCGTATAATATAGTAAAAAAAATATGAGGACGGGCATGGCCGATCTCATTCGCCTGGATGAAATTGTGAAGAAGCTGAAGGAGAAGAAGAGGAGAGAAGGTGAGTTCAGGTATGTGTATAGAAAGTCCGCCCTCGAAATGACCGAAGTTGAGAAGGGTGAGCTGATCGATGACATAGACGAGATTACCACCTGCCTCATAGAGGAAGTGGAGGAACTGAAGAAAAAAATGATTGACATGGAAAAACTCAACACCGTGTACATCGACCTGATGAGAAAACTTGTCGAGTTGATCGTGATATCGGACGAGAAAGAGAGCGACCGTGTTCTCGTCCAGATACGCGAGTGGATAGCAGAGGAGAAGCGGAAGTCAGAAGATTAAAAAGTCCCCCCCGCCCAGATATCAGCGATCAAGCCAGAATGTTTGCCAGAAGACACAAGCAAGATTTGTTTATCTGGAGGCTGTTTCGAGAATTTGGTGCCGAAGGCGGGACTCGAACCCGCACGGGGACAATTCCCCACCAGACCCTGAATCTGGCGTGTCTGCCAGTTCCACCACTTCGGCACAATAAAACCCAGGTTATCTATAATAATAGCATGAGCATCGTTGTCAATTTGTTTGTTTTGCTACAAAGGGGTACTTTATAATTGATTGCAGTGGCGTTAGACCAAAGAAAAGAAAGCATCAATTACAGGCAGGTTTGCGGAGGCCGAGGATCGAATGAGAAGAAGCAGGAAAAAAAGAAGTGTTAGGCGGGCGTCGAGAGAAAGAATGAAGAGGGGGATTTTGCAGGCCTTGAAAGGGGTTCAGGGAAAAACCCTTGCGGTGAAAGAACTCTCAGAAATTATGGGGGACGACCATTTGACGCCGGATATAGTCGGGTCCCTTGTTGCTGAGCTGATAGATGAAGGGAAGGTGAGGCGTGCGGGAAAGGGGAAGCTGGCATCAGTGTCACCTTCGGTGCGTTTCGAGGGAAGGTTACAGATGCACCCCTCCGGTTTTGGTTTCGTGACCGTTGACGGTCTCGACAAAGATATCTTTATCCCAAAAGGGAAGATGGGTAATGCCTTCCACAATGACCTCGTGGAAGTGAAGGTGGACAGGGCCCGCATGGCCACGCGTGTTTCAGGGCTGATAACAGAAGTAATAGAGAGGGGAATGAAAAAGGTAGTAGGCAGGTATTCTCGCGGCAGAGGGGGACCCGTACTAAAGGTTGAGGACAAGAAGTTCTCCTACCACTTCGATGTTTTTTCCACCTCCGTTAAGGGTGTCAGGGAAGGAGATGTGGTTGAAGGGGTGATTGAGGGAAAGGCCAAACGGGCGAACAGAAGGGGTGTCAGGGTCGTGAGGAAAATCGGGCAGTTTCCCGATGTCGAAGCGATTACCCTCTCGACTATACATCTTTACGGGATGGAAAGAGATTTTGAGAGCAAAGCGCTGCGGCAAAGCTCATCCTTCCCTCCCCGTGTTCGCTCAAAAATGCCCCGAAGAGTCGACCTCACCGGTTTCCCCTTTGTAACGATCGACGGCATTACCGCCCGCGATTTCGACGATGCCGTGTGTCTCGTAAAAGATGGCGAGAATTTCCGGCTTCTAGTTTCGATCGCAGATGTGAGCGAATACGTCGAGTATGATACACCCCTTGACAGGGAAGCAATGAACCGGGGGGTGAGCGTTTATTTTCCCGACAGGGTTATACCGATGCTGCCCGAGAGATTGAGCTCAGACTTGTGCAGTCTCAGGGAAAAGGTCAATAGGATGACAATGACCGTTGATGCTCGAATAAATAGGCAGGGAGAAGTCGTGGCCGTTGATTTTTATCCCTCGGTAATCCGGAGCAGGAAAAGACTCACCTACGAATACGTGCAGAGATTTCTGGACAATACAGAAGGAGCCCACCTTCCCGATGAACTCGGGAAAATGCTCGTTTTGATGAAGGGGCTCGCAGAGGTGCTATACAGAAAACGGGTCAGGGAGGGCTCGCTGGATTTCGATCTTCCCGAATCCCAGGTGCTCATTTCCCTTGTCGGGGACATCGAGAAGGTAGTTGAGGAAGAGCGTCTTTTCTCTCACAGGATAATAGAGGAATTTATGCTTCTTGCAAATGTGCTGGTTGCAAAGTACCTGGACGAGAAAAATTTGAAGATCCTCTACAGGGTCCATGAGCGCCCCGATCCCGTTAAGATGAAACAGTTTTTCAAATTTTCTTCAAATTTCGACAGAGATCTATCCATCCACATGACCGTAAACGATGCTTCCCTCCAGAAAATGCTCGATTATGTGAAAGATAAAACATACGAGAAGATATTTAACCGTGTTTTGCTGAGAAGCTTTAAGCTGGCACGATATTCCCCGGTGAACCAGGGACACTTCGGTCTTGGTTTCGAAAAATATACCCACTTTACATCTCCTATCAGACGGTATCCCGACCTCATGGTCCACCGCGTCCTCAAGTATGCACTCGGAGACACTTCATACAGAGATTACCTTGCCAGCATCGCGGGAAATCTTGATCAGATTGCCGATTTCCTGTCGAAAAGAGAGAAAGAATCGGAACAGGCGGAAAGAGACGTGATAGATAAATTAAAGGCTCTTTACATGGTCGGTCAAGTGGGGGAGCGGTTTGACGGGTTGATCACTTCGGTGCATCCTTTCGGGTTTTTTATCGAGTTAGAAGATGTTTTTGTCGAAGGGCTCGTTCATATCGGCGATCTGCCAGATGATATATATTTCATGGATGGGGCAGGGTTCTCGCTGAAAGGAAGATATTTTGGGAAAACTTTTTCAGTGGGAAACAGGGTGACCATCGTGGTAAAAGAGAGTGATCCTCTCAAAGGGAGGGTCGATTTCCTTTTGGTTGAAAAAGGTATTCAAAAAAAATAAAATGAGACGAAAATAGCATGAATTTCGGGGGAAGAATGAAAGCCAAAATTCTCATAGCAGAGGATAGTTTAACGATACAAAGAGTATTCGAACTCGCTTTTCTTCGGAGCGGATACCAGGTTACGTACATCGATAGAGGAGAAGACTTAAAAAGCATGGCCCGCGAGCTGAATCCGGAACTCATCATCTGTGACCTAACCCTTCCTGATGTTGATGGATACGAGGCGGTGTCGGAACTAAAAAAAGAACAGCCCCTGTCCTCGATACCGATCATTCTCCTGGCCGGCTCGATCGAGCCCTTCGATGAGGATCTTTTCCGGAGTTCCGGTGCCGATGGGGTTATTTTCAAGCCCTTCGATTCTCAGGAATTACTCGACAAAGTGGGGGAGCTGTTGAGGGATAAAGTGGGGGCTGCAGAAGAGGAAAAAACAGAGAGACGGGAAGCCGTCGAGGAAGGGTGGGATTTTTCTGATGTATTTGAAGAGGTGGAACTCGATGGTGCAGGCGTGGAAAAGAGCCCATCGGAAGAGCCCTTCGTCACCGAACTCATTACCGAATCTGATTTGCCAGACGTGGAGAGCTTTGAGGACTATGACATCGGAGAGGATGAGCTGGGAAAGGCAGAATTCTTTGAGGAAGAGCCGTTGGATGAAGTGAGGGCCGCAGGGGATGAGGAAGAAAGGGATGAAGAGGCCCGGGGATATGAATTTGATGAAGTCATGGGTGATCTGGAGATGGAGGTGCAGCAGGAACTCGGCGGTGAAGGGGAGGTTGATTTAGAGGCTGGGGAAGAAAGAAAGGCCCCGGTGGAAGACTTTGCTGATCTGAGCGGTGCTGACCCATACGTGCGAGAAGCTGCTGAAATTGATGATGGAGAGGAACCCGTTCTTGAACCTGCTTCTCCGGGTGGGGAGGAAGAGGAAGTGACGAGGATGGACGAAGAGGACAAGATGATGGAAGAAATTGTTCGAGACGTGGACGAGTTTCCAATTTCATCTGGCTATGATCTGGAGGCACACGGGATTTTAAAGAAAGCAGCCCCCCAGAAGGCAGATCCGATCGGTTCCCGAGAAGGATATGAGGAGAAAGTGAGAGAAGCGTTTTCCTCGGACGAGTTCAGCGGCGAACTCAAGAATCTCGTTGCGGGTACCGCGGAAAAAATTCTCTGGGAAGTGCTCCCTGAGATCATGGAAGGCCTGAAGAGCGAAATAGTCTCTGTGATAAAAGAGGTTTCAGCATCCGTCGTTCCGGAAGTGGCCGGTCAAATAATCCAGGAAGAGATAAAGCGAATCAGGGAAGAAATCGAGCACACAGATTAAAACCTTTGCGCCTGATTAAATCCAGCAAAACGAAGAGGTGTCAGCGGCGATGTCAAATTCCGCATTCGAGAAAGTTTACAACCCTGCTGTGGTGGAGGATAAATGGGGCAAGTTCTGGTTGGCCGAGGAGCTTTTCAAGGCCAGGGTCGATTCGGAAAAAAGTGCTTTCTCAATCGTCATTCCTCCGCCGAATGTTACCGGCTCACTTCATATGGGCCATGCCCTCAATGTCACGCTGCAGGATATACTCGTGAGATACAAGAATATGAAGGGTTTCAACACGCTCTGGCTTCCCGGTACTGACCACGCGGGGATTGCCACCCAGAACGTTGTTGAGAAGCTTCTGGCCGATGAGGGGTTGGATAGACAGTCGATGGGGAGGGAAAAATTCCTAGAGAGAGTGTGGCTGTGGAAGGAGCAAAGCGGCGATACCATCACCAACCAGCTGAAGCGCCTCGGGGCCTCCTGTGACTGGTCAAGAGAGCGATTCACCATGGATCCGGGATTATCGCGAGCCGTGAGGCACGCTTTCGTGCTGCTCTTCAAAAAGGGACTCATATACAGGGCCAATTACATGACGAACTGGTGTCCACGATGTCATACAGCTCTGTCGGACCTTGAAGTGGATTTCAAGACGGTGCACGGAAAGCTTTATTACATAAGGTATCCGGGAGAACAGGGGGCAGATGTGCTCGTTGCTACGACAAGGCCGGAAACGATGCTTGGAGACACGGCAGTCGCTATCAATCCTTCTGACAAGAGGTTTGCAGGGTGGGAAGGAAAGAGGGTAAGTCTTCCCTTAACGGGAAGAACAATCCCCATCATCTCGGACAAGATGGTAGATCCTGAATTCGGAACGGGCGCAGTCAAAATTACCCCCGCTCATGATTTTAACGATTTTGAGGTTGCCAGAATTCATAACCTTCCATTTGTCAGGGTGATCAGCGAAAACGGCAGCATGTCCGAAGATGCCGGCGAGAGGTATAGAGGACTCGACAGGATAGAGTGCAGAAAGGCTGTTGTTAAAGACCTCGAGGCGATAGGGCTTCTTGACAGGGTAGAAGATTACACGCACAACGTGGGATGCTGTTATCGTTGCGAGACAGTCGTTGAACCCACCGTGAGCCTGCAATGGTTTGTGCGGGTGGCTCCTCTGGCCGAAAAGGCGATTGATGCAGTGAAGAGAAACCGGACCTCCATCATCCCGGAGATGTGGGAGAAGACATATTTCGAATGGATGTACAACATAAAAGACTGGTGTATATCCCGGCAGATTTGGTGGGGGCACAGGATTCCCGCATGGCATTGCAACGAGTGCGGTGCAGTCACGGTGGAGCTTGATGATCCTGAAAGGTGTGGGCAGTGCGAAAGTATGCATTTGACCCAGGAGGAGGACGTTCTCGATACCTGGTTCAGTTCTGCCCTCTGGCCCTTTTCGACCCTTGGATGGCCTGACAGCACAAGGGAACTGGAAGTTTACTATCCCACCAGCGTTCTCGTGACGGCTTTTGACATCCTCTTTTTCTGGGTTGCCAGGATGATGATGATGGGCCTCGAGTTCATGGATGACGTTCCATTCAGGCATGTGTTCATCCACGCCCTCGTGAGGGACGTCGAGGGGTACAAGATGAGCAAGACAAGGGGTAACGTTATCGATCCTCTTGAAGTCATGGAAAAGTATGGAACCGATGCCTTCAGGTTTACGCTAACGGCTCTTGCGGCACAGGGAAGGGATATCAAGATGTCCGAGGAGCGTATCGAAGGGTATCGTAATTTTATTAATAAGTTGTGGAATACCGCTCGCTTTATTCACTTGAACCTTGGTGGGTTCAAGGAAGGGGATCCGGAACCTGATTGCGTTGAAGACCTCTGGATCTTAAGTCGTCTGGGCAAAACGGTTCGAGGGGTGACGGAAGCTTTCGATGAATACAGATTCAATGAGGCGGCGGGTTTGATCTATCAGTTCCTTTGGCATGAATACTGTGACTGGTACGTAGAGATATCCAAACCATACCTCATCGGGGATATGGGTGACCGGGAAAAGGAAAGAAAGCAGATAATCCTCGTCTTTGTATTCGGGACAGTTTTGAGGCTCGCCCATCCGATTATTCCATTCGTTACGGAGGAGATCTGGCACTCCCTGCCGGGGGAAAGGGGCAGCTTGCTCCTGGAAAGGTTTCCGGAATTCGATGAAAATGTCGTTGATGAAGAGTCAGAGGTGGAAATGAACTACCTGATTTCCCTCATACGAGCCGTTCGACATCTTCGGAGAGAACTAAACATCCCTCCGGGATACTTTGCCAAGGTAAGGTTAAGAGGGGGTATGCTCGAGAGGGTTAAAAAAATGGAGACAGTCGTTAAACGCCTGGCAAGGCTTGAGAGCATAGATTATCTGCCTGAAGGTGCTGTCGTGAGAAACGAGGCCTCCTCGGTTGCAGAGGATACCGACATCTTTCTTCCCATCAAAGGGGTACTTGATTTCAAGGCAGAGAGGGAAAGGATTGAGAAAGCTATCGCAAAGCTTATGAGGGAGAGGAAGGGACTCGTTGATAAACTGTCAAACAGTGAGTTCGTCATGAAAGCACCGGAGGGGCTCGTCAATACGACGAGAGCAAGAGAAGAAGAGATAGGCAGAAAACTCGAACGCCTCAACGTCAACCTCCAGCTTTTTACGGAGTAACGTGTATTCGTTTAACCTGAGAAAAATAGTCGAAGCGGCTCTGAATGAGGATCTCGTCTTTCATGACCCCGTCGCTTCGTCTCTAGAGAAGAGCAGGGTCGAATGCGCCATGCTCGCGAAAGAGGATTTAGTGTTCTGCGGCAAGGATATCGTGATAGAGGTATTTCGCACTTTGGATGGTGACGTCACTCTGGAGTTTTTCCACGAAGATGGTGATGTGGTAGCTTCCGAAAGCAGGCTTGGCGTCGTGAAAGGATTTTCCGGCGGGATCTTGAGGGGTGAGCGAGTAGCGCTGAACTTTACCCAGCGCCTGTCGGGAATTGCGACGATCACCAGAAAGTTTGTTGAAAAAATAGAGGGAACGGGTGTCAAGATCTGCGATACCAGAAAAACGACCCCCCTGCTCAGGTATCTTGAAAAGTATGCGGTGAGGTGCGGTGGAGGCGTAAATCACCGCTTTTCCCTGTCCGACGGGGTTATGATCAAGGACAACGCGATAAAGGTTTTCGGGTCGATAAATGAGGCAGTTTCGAGAGTGAGGGAAAAAACGCATCACCTGTTGAAAATACAGGTAGAGGTAGAAAATCTCGATGAACTGCGGGAGGCTCTAAAAAGCGGTGTCGATGCCGTATTGCTCGACAATATGTCCCGCGAAGAGGTTACGAAGGCGGTATCCCTGGCCAGGGGGAAGGTAATCCTCGAGGTGTCTGGGAATATTACTCTCGAAAACGTGAGAGCATACGCTGAGACGGGAGTGGATATCATATCATCAGGGGCTCTGACTCATTCTGCCCCCTCGGTAGATATCTCACTCGAAGTTTTCAAATGAAAAGAAAAATTCTCTGCCTCATCACAATCTGCATCATTTTCCCTTTCCATTTCGATTACGCATATTGCCGTTACGTACTGATAGATAAAAGCCTCGCATTTGTCGGGGAAATGGTGATTCTCGAGTCGGACCTCGAGAAGTACGCCTGTTATGTAGCCCTGAGAAGTGAAAAGCCGGTGGAAAGTTTTCAGAAACAGGACCTGCTTGTGAAAATGATCGACGAAATCGTGCTCGTCCAGGAGGCAACGAAGATGGGGATTGCAGAGGACAGGGCAGATGGCGTGAACGAACAAAATGGAAAATTAAAGATGATGATCGATACGCAAAGCAGGTGGTGTAAGTCCGTCACTTTAGACGAAAGCTACATTGCAGACATGGCATACAATGAAAGTGTGGTAGAGAAGTTCATCAAGACCAGGATCGAGGTCTTCATAAGGATTGCAGAAAAGGATGTGTACCGGTATTACCTCGCCAAACATGACGAGTACGAAGAAGGTTATAATGATGATGTAAAGAACAGCATCAGAGAGGAATTAAAAACGATGCTCGTGAACAAAGAGCTTTCAGATTACCTGAATAGGATAAAAAAAAGGATAGACATTGTCATCCCCGAGGAGTGAGTCTTGGACGGCCGCTTTGAATTAAAAGTTGTTGATCTATTTTCTTCTGCCCACAGCTTGAGAGGCTATGAGGGGAATTGCGAGAGGATTCACGGTCATAACTGGAAAGTGGAAGTCATTGTTTCCTCTTCGAAGGTCGATGAACGGGGCCTGTGTATCGATTTTCGGGACCTGAAGAGATTTCTCAAGGATGTCCTGGGCGGCTTAGACCATAAAAATCTGAATGAAGTTGAGCCGTTTAACAGGGTAAATCCATCTTCTGAAAATCTTGCCGCGTTTATTTTTTCAGAACTGAAAAAAATGATACCCG
>JBFFNJ010000038.1:0-12104 GCA_041563215.1 Candidatus Deferrimicrobia bacterium
ACCCGTACTGCCTGCTGCACAAGGGGAACTTTTTGCTTTCACGGGAGGACACGTGCCGGGCTGCGGACGCATTGAGGAGGGCGGGGAAGAAGATCTACCTGACGACTCCCACGGCTCCCCGGGGGGAGGAACTCCTGAGGGTGGAGGGGATATTCGGTATCGCCCGGGAGATCGAAGCCGATGGGGTGGAACATCACAACCTGGGCATGGTCTACAAGGCCTCCCGCGAGCTCCCTGAGATTCCCTCCCATGCAGGTGTTTTCGCGAATATCTACACACAGGTCGCCGCGTCACTTTTGGCGGAGTACGGCGTGGTGAGGGTCAGACCAAACGTGGAGGTCAGCCTCGATGAGATGGAGATCATCCAGAGGGAGTCCCCCGTGGCGGTGTCCATCACCCTCCACGGCAAGATTCCCCTCGGCATCGTGGCGGACTGCTTTCTCCTGGAAGAGGGAAAGGAGAGTGAGAGCTGCCCGGAAGCCTGCCTGGTGCCCGCCTGGCTGAAGGCCCGTGACTGGACGATCATGCATGTGGGAAGGGGCATCTACTCGGGGCTCGACCAGTGCCTGGTGGAGCATCTGGACAGGATAGTAGCAAAGGGTTTCCGCTGTTTCAGGATCGAAGCGGGTTACGAAAACGGTACCTACCGGAACGGGGTGGGAAAGGTGTACCGGGAGGGCATAGAGAGCGCCCTGTCGGGGAGTTTTTCCGCCCGTACCGGGTGGAGGGAAACCCTTAAGGTGCACACCCGCCTCGGTTTCTGCAACGGCTACCTCTTTGGCCGCTCCGGGCGCGTGTATATAGGCGGGGGGGGAGAAATTTCCCGCTAAATATGGTAAAATAAAACGTTGAATCCAATAGGGGGTGTCACTGAAATGGTGGAGCTTCTCGCATCAGGGGGGTCTTTCGATATGGTGAAAGCCTGTGCCGATAACGGCGCTGATGCAGTGTACGTGGGGGCCTACGGATGGTCGAGAAGACGCTCCATGTATGAGATGGACGACGATACCATCAAAAAGTGCGCCGATTACCTTCACGGGAAGGGCAAAAAGATTCGGGTTGCGATAAACACCCTTCCCCATTCCGACGAGGTTGGTTCCTTCCTCGATAAAGTCGCTACCTTCGCCTCCTATCCCATCGACGATATTATCCTCACCGACCCCGGCCTGATGAGGTTAACGAAGGAAAACTTCCCGGAAATATCAATCCATGCCAGTGTCGGCTGCACCATCGTGAACTACCTCGATGCCCGTTTCTACCGCGAGGCGGGGGCGTCGCAGGTGGTTACCGAGTGCAGGATGCCCTTGAAATGCCTGGGGAACCTCAAGAAGAAAGCGGGGGTGGGGGTCGAGGTCCTCGTCCACGCAACTACCTGTAACACCTTCCTTGGGCGGTGCACCATGTCCTCCTACACGAAGTTCGATCACGCGGTGGACGAGCAGGGGAAAAGGCATTTCGAAGGCTCCCCGAACAGGGGGGGGCTGTGCTACAGGATATGCCTGACAAACTGGGAAGTGGAGCGACCGGGCTGGAACCGGGAAGAGGGCATCGTTCTCCAAAACAGGGCCTATTTCATCTTCGACGATATTCCCGACCTGATCGATGCCGGCGTGGATACCCTCAAGATCCAGGGAAGGGAGTACTCCACATCCCTCGTGGGGAGCATGGTCGGTCTCTACCGCAGGGTCATCGATGGCTACCTGGAAAATCCGGACGGCTTCCGAATCGCTCCGTTCCGGGACCGTCTCGAAGAGCTGAAATATGTCAGGGATGTGGAGCGGCGGGAAAAGACGAGCGCCCTCATCTCAGAAGCAGCTATCTAAACACAGTTCAGAGTTTCCAGATCAAATCCCGATAGGAGTTAGGAGTAAGGAGAGAGCAGGTAGGGGAGAGTGGTTGCTTTACGCCTTTCTCCTCTCACCTCTCTACTGTCTACTCCCGGTTATTCTGAGTGTTGGTAATGCGGAATGCGGAATGTGGAATGAACACCCAACTCTAAACTCGAAACTGGTTTCCCGGAACCCGTTTTAATGTGCCACATCCCCCATGTGGAAGTACTCCTCCAGCGCCCGCTCGAGCACCAGGGATGGCTCGATCTTCTGCTCCCGGCAGAAATCACTCAGCCGGGAAAAGAGATGTTTCGAGAGTTGGATCTCGAAGCGGATTTTTTCCTCCCCTTCCCCTCTTTTTCTCCGCACGGTTCCTCCCGGAGTTACGGAATTTTCCAAATGCCTCTCTACCGGTCCGGGTTCTTCTCCGTCATAACCCTTCATCATCCCGGCAGGTTGAAGACCTGTATCACCACTACCAGGATATAGTGTATCGGTTACGGCCTGTCGTTCATAGCCCCCAGTTTTCAGGCGGCGGTCGGGGGGGGACCCCTGTCGGTTCGTGTGTCAGGCGGGGAAATTGCAAGTAGCGATTTTAAGAGTTTTTTGGTATTAATCCTTTATTGTGTGGAAACCAGGTGGAGGTTCCGCTGCATGGAAAATATACGTTCCATCGGCCTTCTCGCGGGGAGACTGTTCATCGCACAGATCTTTCTCTTTTCGGGGGTGCGCAAGATATTCAACTTTTCCCAGACCGCCCAGTTCATGGCGTCCCACGATATGCACGCGGTGCCGATGTGGCTCGTTCTGGCCATTTTGGTTGAATTGGCGGGTGGCGCGCTCCTTGTGGCGGGTTTCTTTACCAGGATCGGGGCCCTTTTGCTCCTCATGTTCATGATACCCGTGACGTTCATATTTCACCGTGATTTCAGCGTCTCGCTGCAGGCCGTCATGTTCATGAAAAATACCGCAATTATCGGGGGGCTTTTCATGGTTCTTTGCGCCGGCCCAGGAAAATTCAGCATGGACGGCAGGAGGAGCCGTGGACGTGGCGGATGAGGTGGCGGTGTTCCCTGTGGTATCATGAGCCGTGCCCGGAGTCGCTTCGGATCGCCGGGAGGGTGAAAGGCTCGTCGCGTGAACCAATATGCTTTACGGGGAGGTGGGGATGCTCGAAAAAATAGTCGTTCCCGTCGGGGGATCAGAGAAGGTCGGCGACATCGCCTCGTTTTTAAGCTCCATGGTGTCGAAGAGGCACTTTGCCGTCCACGGCCTCGGTATCGTCGACTTCGAGGGGATAGTCGCGAGTCTTTCGGGGGCCCCACCGGGAGCCATCGGAATGGCAGAGGATGCGGTGAAAAAGATCTCCTCCAGCGAGAAGGGGAGATTGAAGGAGTTCGTGACCTCCATGGGGAGGCATTTCGAAAAGAAGAAAATCACCTACACCTTCAAGGTGGCCGAAGGCGACCCCCGGGACGAGATTTTACGCCGCTGCATCGGTTACGACCTGCTCGTCATCCACAGGGGATCGGTTTTCTCCTACTCGAGAGAGAAAGAGTCCCATGATTTTTTCGCCGACGTGATATCACGGTCGCCCGTTCCCGTGCTGCTTCTTGCCGGGGACAACAGCAAGCTGCAGGGTAAAACTGTCGGCGTCGCTTCAGATTTCAGCACCGACGCCTTTCATGCCATTTACGCTTTTGTGCACCTCGGGATTTTTCCCGGGAGCAGGATCGTCTTCTCCCACGTTTCTACCGGGGAAGGGCCCGAACGAAGGTTTGCCCCCTATCAGGCCTTCTTCCAGCTGCACGGCTTTGAAAACGTCGAGGAAGTGATCCTCAAGGGGGAGAGGGATTCAGCAATCAGGCGGTTTGTCGAAACGGAAAACATTGGCCTCCTCATCATAGGGAAGAGGGGAGAGAGCAAGCTTATGGAATATCTCTTCGGATCCCTGACCAATGCCCTCATTGATAATCCAGCCTGTTCCCTTTTTATTCACGAATAGGAGGTCATGTTGCGATGAAAACCGGATCTATAAGGAGATTTTCCGCCTGCTTTCTCCTTGCTGCCTTTTTCCTTGTGCTTCCCGCTCTTGGAATCTGCTCGGAAGATGAGCTGGCCCTCGGGAAAGAGCTGTCGGTCCTCTGGGTGCTGCCCTTCGCCGGCCTGCTCCTCTCGATAGCGCTCTTCCCTCTTTTCCGGCCGGCCTTCTGGGCGAAACACTACGGGAAGGTTGCGGCGGTGTTCGGCGCCCCCGTGGCCGCCTATTTTCTCTACCGGGATTATCACGCCGTCCTCCACACGGGCGCGGAATATACATCCTTCATCGTGCTCCTCGGGGCCTTGTTCATCATTTCCGGCGGTGTCCTCCTCAGGGGAAGGATCAAGGGGTCGCCCGTATCCAACTGCATCATCATTCTCATCGGGTCGGTCATCGCCAACCTGCTCGGGACGACGGGGGCGAGCATGATACTCATCAGGCCCCTGATACGGGCAAATCGCTGGAGGAAATCCTTTTCCCACGTGGTCATATTCTTCATCTTCATCGTATCCAACATAGGGGGGTCTCTCACGCCGATCGGCGATCCACCCCTCTTTCTGGGGTTTCTCCGGGGGGTGCCCTTCTTCTGGACCCTGAAGAACCTCTGGCACTTCTGGGCCTTCGAGGTTTCACTCGTCGTCGCCATCTTTTTCGTGCTGGACACGATCAAATACAGGAAGGATCTGGAAATGCACGGCCACGAACTCGAGGAGGAGAAGGTACCGTTGAAACTCGTGGGCTCGTACAACTTTCTCCTGCTGTTCGCGGTGCTCGGGGCCGTTTTCGTAAAACCCCCCATACGGGAGGTGATCATGGTCATTGCCGCAATCATTTCCATCAAGGTAACCCCGAAGGAATTGCGCGATGAAAACGAGTTCACCTACCACCCGATAGAGGAGGTTGCGAAGCTCTTCGCGGGAATCTTTGCGGCGATGATTCCCGCCCTTCTGATTTTGAAGGCCCGGGGTGCCGAGCTCGGTGTTACCGAACCGTGGCAGTTTTTCTGGGCCACGGGGTCCCTCTCCAGCTTCCTGGACAACGCGCCGACCTATCTTACCTTTCTCTCCCTCGCCCAGGGGCTCGGGGCGAACCCCGAGGTCGTCGGAATTCCGGCTAAGATCCTTATGGGAATATCGGCCGGCGCCGTCTTCATGGGGGCGAACACCTACATCGGCAATGCGCCGAACTTCATGGTGAAGTCCATCGCCGAGGAGAACGCCATCAAGATGCCGTCCTTCTTCGGCTACTTCATCTATTCCGTGGTCGTCCTGGTTCCCACTTTCATCGTCGTGACCTACCTCTTTCTCCGGTAGAGGGGCAGTTCGGGTTTTTTCGTGCCCCGGAAGCTATTATAATAGAGAGAATACCTCTGCCAGATTCGGGGATGCTCTGCCGGCATTGCAGGAAGGTAAAGCCACGAAAGGAGGCAAGTCATGATAAACCGAGCCCTGTACGTTGATGGGAAGTGGGTGCGGAAGGGCAAAAAGTTCGACGTGATCAACCCGTACGACGGGTCGGTCGTGGGGAGGGTCCCCTACGCGACCCCCGATATGGTTTCCGATGCGATCGGTTCGGCATACGCATCGAGAGCGGTCATGGCGGACATGCCCCTGCACGAGCGGGCGCGGATACTCTCGCGGACGAGCGAGCTGCTGGAGAAGAAAAAAGAGGCCTTTGCGAGGATGATCGCACTGGAGGCGGGAAAAGCCTGGAAATACGCGATAGGAGAGGTGGGGAGGTCCATCCAGACCTTTCGCTTCGCCGCGGTGGAGGCGTTGAAGATACACGGGGAGACGATACCCATGAGTGCCGCCACGGGGGCCGAGACGAGGGTCGGCTACTACGACAGGTTCCCCATCGGGGTCATCGCGTCGATTTCTCCATTCAACTTTCCCCTCAACCTGGTGGCCCACAAGATCGCCCCTGCGATAGCCGCCGGAAACACCATTGTGCACAAGCCGGCCAGCGTAACCCCCATCACGTCGATCATGCTCGTGGAGGTCCTTTTGGAGGCGGGGCTTCCGCCAAAGGCGATCAATCTCGTGGCGGGCTCGGGATCCGTGGTCGGCGATGCGCTGGTCACCGACGACAGGGTTGCCTTGGTTTCCTTTACGGGCTCACCCACCGTGGGATGGGCGATAAAGGAGCGCTGCGGAAAGAAAAAGGCGATCCTTGAGCTGGGCTCCAACTCCGGCATCGTCGTGGAGGATGATGCGGATCTCGACTGGGCGATCCCGAGGTCCATCGTCGGGGCCTTCGCCTACTCCGGGCAGGTGTGCATTTCCCTGCAGCGAATCTACGTGAACAAAAAGATTTACCGGAGATTCGTGAAGGAGTTCGTCGAGAGGGCAAAGAAGCTGAGGATGGGGAATCCCCTGAGCCCCAGAACCGACGTCAACCCCATGATAACCCTGGAAGAGGCGAAGCGTGTCGAGGGCTGGATCAAGGAGGCCCAGAACGAGGGAGCCAGGGTCGAAACGGGGGGCGTGCGCAGGGGAAACGTAATCAGGCCGACGGTGCTCACGAAGGTCGACAGGACCATGAAAGTCTCCTGCCTGGAGGTCTTTGCGCCCGTTGCCGTGATCGATTCCTACGAGACCTTCGAGGAGGGTATCGAGAAGCTCAACGACTCCATATACGGGCTGCAGGCAGGCGTGTTCACCAAGGACGTGAACAAGGCGATGCACGCATTCAAGAAGCTCGATGTGGGGGGCGTCATGATAAATGACGTACCCACGTTCAGGGTGGACCACATGCCTTACGGGGGAGTGAAGAACAGCGGTCTCGGCCGTGAGGGGCTGAAGTTCACGATCGAGGAGATGACCGAAATCAAACTCGTTGTATTCAACGTTTGATCCGGGATGGAGGAAGATATGGCCACGGGTGCAAAGCGGGTGAAGAAGATGCGGGTCAGGTGCCTTTCCGAGGTGTCCTGGAAGGACGACGCCAGGATGCGGCTCGATGTCCGGGAGTCCGGGGGCCTGGGATCGGACCAGTACGATGTGCGGTGGACGGAAGGGAACGCGGCAGGAGTGATGAACCTCGTCGAGATAACCGACGGCGCCGGGGACGACAGGAAAATTCTCGTCGATGTGGGATGGGATCATGCCTACGTCGAGGAAGTGCTGAAACGGGAGGGCGTGGACGAGATGCTGAGGAACGGGGAAATCGACATGGTCTACATCACCCATGAGCACGTGGACCACTTCTTCGCGCTTGGCACCGTCGCCGGGCTCAACCCCGATGTTCCCGTCGTGATCCCCGAGGGATTTACGGAAAAAGGCCGCCGTATGATCGCGGAGAGCGGCCTTTCCCGGGATGCCCGGGTCCTGCCCCCGGGTAAGAAGCACGAGCTGTTTCCGGGAGTCTACTCGGTAACCTTCGATGTGCCTATTTTCCTGAAGGTAAAAAACGAGCAGGTCCTCTACGTGGACGTCGAGGGAAAGGGGATCGTGACCGTCACCGGATGCAGCCACCCGGGGATCATCGATCTTCTCGAGTATGGGGGAAAGGAGTTTCCCGGGAGGAAAGTTTACGGTGTCTACGGCGGCCTTCACATTTGCCCCTTCGACGAGTGGGAAGCCGAGCACGATGCCCTGATCGGGAAGCTGAAGGGCTACGGGGTCGAATTGTACGCCTGCAATCACTGTACCGGCATGGTGACGGTTCAAAAAATGAAAGAGGCAGGCCTGAACGTGCATCCCGGGACGGGCCGGTTCGGTACGAAGACCATTGATTATGTCGGTTGCGGCGATGTGGTCGAATTCTAGGGATGCTTCCTGTGAGATGCCGGAGAAGCAGGGAGATTAATTTTATTTCAATTTCAATCCATTATTATATAATGGGTGAAAAATCGTCCCGCTGAAGGAGGACCCTTGGAGGGCAGTCACCTTATAATACGGGATGAGGAGTTCCGGCAACTGAAATCCGTTTTGCGCAGGATCCTGCTGGAGTCCCATTCAAAAGTCGTGTTTCTCGTGGACAAGAACGGCCAGCTTCTCTGCTCCGTGGGAGAAGAGGAGGGATACGATACAACGGCCCTGAGCTCCCTGGCTGCAGGGAATATCGCTGCATCGGGGGGGCTTGCAAGACTCATCGGGGAAAAGGAGTTTTCCATTCTCTTCCATCAGGGCGAGAAAGACAATATGCACATCTCCCTTATCGATAACAGGGTCATCCTCGTGGTGATTTTCGATGCCCGGACCCCCGTTGGCCTTGTCCGCCTCAGGGTGAAGAAGTCGAACCGGAATGTGCTGAGAGTCCTCGAGGAGATCGATGCGCGGCTTCATTTTACACCCGAAGAGGAGATGATCTTCGAGGAATTAACGGACGAGGATATCGACAAACTCTTTAAGTGAAGCAGAGAGTGGCCGGGTCTCAATGTCTTTTATCAATTACTCAGCAAGGGAAATCAATTGCAAGATAGTTTACTACGGGCCCGGGTTGTGCGGTAAGACCACCAACCTGCAGTATATTTTCTCTAAGATGCGGCCCGAATCGCGGGGCAAGATGATCTCCCTCGCCACGGAGACGGAGAGGACGCTGTTCTTCGACTTCCTCCCCCTTTCCCTCGGTGACGTGCGGGGGTTCAAGACGAGGTTTCACCTCTACACCGTTCCCGGCCAGGTCTTCTACGACGCCAGCAGGAAGCTGATACTCAAGGGAGTCGACGGGGTGGTCTTTGTGGCAGATTCCCAGATTACCCGGGTGGACGCGAACGTGGAGAGCTTCGGGAACATGAGGGTGAACCTGAAGGAGCAGGGGTATGACCTCGACAGGATTCCCCTGGCCATTCAGTACAACAAGAGAGACCTGGACAACATAGCCTCTGTCTCGGAACTCCACGCTCTCTTGAATTACCGGAACGTCCCCGAGTTCGAGGTGGTGGCAACAAACGGCATCGGCGTGTTCGAGACCTTGAAGGCCATCATCAAGCAGGTCCTGGTGGAACTCAGGAGGGGGGCTGCCAGATACTAGCGGTTCCGACGCGGGATACCTCCGTACTCGATCACGGAAAGCCATCGGTAGAAGATTCAAGATTCAGCATACAGGGTCGTTGTAACAAAAGGTAATCGATAATGTCCGGGTTGGCGCAGACATTCATAGAGCAGCATTGCGGTGGGAGATGATGATGCGGATTCCGGACCCGGGGATGGGGTCACGAAAACTTTGGTGAACTCTGAGCGCCAAACGGTCCGCACGATACCGGAAACGGCAATACGGGGAGGCTCTTTGCATGCATGATATCGATAAAACCATGATTTCGGCACTGTCGGAGTACATCCGGATCGACACATCAAATCCGCCCGGTGACTGCAGCGAGGCCGTGCGCTACCTTGGCAGCCTCCTTACGGGGCTCGGCTTCGAATCTTTCGTGTACGGCATGAGCAAAGAGAAGTCGAGCATCCTGTGCAATCTCGGCGGGGACGCCGGTCCCGGACTGGTCCTGATTCACCACATGGACGTGGTCCCCGCGCGGGAGGAGGAGTGGTCATTCCCGCCTTTCCTCGGCGAGGTGAGAGATGGGTATGTGCTCGGGCGCGGCACCCTCGACACCAAAGGACTCGGGATCGCCCAGATTTTCGGTGCGCTCAAGGCGTTGAAGGAGAGGGGAAAATTAAACAGGAAGGTGTTCATTGTCGCCAATCCCGACGAGGAGGTGGGTGGCGACGACGGAGCGGGCTATTTCGTGAAGGAGCACGGCGGGGTGCTTTCCGGCTGTTTCGGCCTTAACGAAGGGGGCATCGGCGTGCGCGACCTCTTCGGTCCGGGGGACTATTTCCTCGTGAACATGTGGGAAAAGGGGCCCCTGTGGCTGAAGCTCGTGGCAAGGGGACGGGCCGGCCATGGTTCCCGGCCGACGGAGAAAGACCCCACGGTTCGCCTGGTCAGGGGGCTGGAAAGGCTGATATCCCTGAAAGACGAGCCCGAACTGACGGAGCCGGTGAGAAACATGCTGCTGGCGCTCGACGAGCGGGGGGTTATCTCCCTCGACGGGACGGGAAAATCCCCCCTTCCCTCTGCCGCTCAGCTTGCCGAGATCGTGTCGTCTACGCCGGAAATGGAGGCGATATTCAAGGACACCGTTGCCGTGACCATGCTGAACGCCGGGTTCAAGCCGAACGTCATCCCCGCCGTGGCGGAAGCGTCGATCGACGTGAGGATACTCCCGGGCCGGGATCCCGAAACGGTCCTAAAGAGGATCAGGGACACCCTGGACGGCCTCGATATCACGGTCGAAGTCCTGTACGCCGCGCACCCTTCGGGGTCCAAGAAGACAGAGTTTTTCGAGCTCGTAAGGGATGCCCTCGGGGAGATCTACCCCGGTATGACGGCGCTGCCCTACCTTTCCACGGGATTTACCGATTCCCGCTACTACCGGGCTGCGGGAGTGGTTACCTACGGCCTCTTGCCCTGCCTCATCCCGAAGGAGGAGCTGGGCAGGATACACGGCGTCGACGAGAGGATCTCTGTCGAGTCGGTGATAAAGGCATCGGAGGTCATCAAGCGCATCGTTCTGCGCATGGAGAGCATGTGAGCGAAGCGGCACGGGCCACACCGTTCCCCCCCCGAAACTTTACCCCGCGGCTCCCCCTCTAATAACAGGGTGTATAATAGGGAAGATACCAATGCCTGGAGGGAGGAGACATGAAAAAAGACATCGTCCTCGGGGAGATAAAAGATCTCCTCGAAGCCCTTGCCGAGAAGGCGGACAAGGCGAAGGATTTCATCGGCGAGGATAAACTGAAAGACACGGATCTCATAGACCTTCTCGGGAAAATCGGCTCCCGTGCAAAAGATGACTCGGTCAGGATGGAGGATTTTCAGGGAGAAGGTATCGCCAACTACGATGTTGTGAAGTTTTTGAACACCATGCTGAAGGTGGAGTATCAGGGTATCTTCGACTACAACCTCCACGCGGAGAACATCCATGACGAGCACCTGCGGGAGCGGTTCAGAAAATTCGGCGCCATGGAGATCGAGCACGCCCGCATGCTGAGCCAGCTGATCAGGAAGCTCGGGGGAACGCCGAAACCGAGCAGCGGGCACCTGAGGCGCCAGGCGCCCACCTCCATCAAAGAGATGATCGAACGGCACCTGGAAGGCGAAAAGAAGGCGATCGAACTCTGCGAGAAGGGGCTGAACGTCTTCACGAGCCCCGAGCTGACGTGGGCACTCGGCACCATCAGGCTCGATGAGATAGATCACTCCCGGGAGCTCAATGCGATTTACGACCAGTACAAGCTCTCCACCGATATCGTGGAGATAAACAAGAAGTACGTTCCCCCCAAGGATATCGATTTCGATTCCGACGAACCGTGGGTGGAGTGATCCTTCCAGGAAATCCCCGAATGGGGCATGCAGACTTCGGAAGCTTAGTTTAGGAGTGTTCGGAGCTTAAGGGTTCCGCACGAATGTTTACGCCATCAAGGCTTCCCCTGCCCTTTCTAGAGGTTCTTGAGGGCCCGTTCCACGGTTCGCACGTGGCCCAGCTCGAAGTTTTTGAGGTGCTCGAATATCTTTTTCGCCTCGGGTTGTTCCACCTTGCTGGAGGACTCCTCGTAGAGGCTGAAGGCCTCCTTCTCGAGGGAGAGGGCCATCTCGAAGATGTCCCTCTTGGTCTTGAGCTTCCCGATCTTCTTCAGAAGCTCCCGGTGGGTTTCCGATATGTACTCGTCGATTTCCGGAAGCCCCTCCTTCCTCATGATGTCCTTGTAGGGAGCCCACATCTCGGATCGAACGTTCTTGTCGTATTCGTTTTCGAGCTGAAGAAAATGTTCCTTTTCATCGTGGGCGAACTTTTCGATTATCGCGATCAGATCCTTTTCCTTGAGCATCTTCAGGACTTTCTTGTAGAAGACATATGCCATGAGCTCTGCTTCGATTCCCAGGTTGAGAAATTTCAGGGCCACTTCAGAAAGCTTCACCATGAGGTTTCTAACCCCCTTTCGTTAGAATTTGTACGAGACGGCCAGGCCGACGGAGGACCCGCCGCCTATTTTGGCTTCGAAGATGATGCCGAACTGCCTCTCGAGAAGAAACTCGGTCCCCAGTGTCAAGTGGAAGTTGACGTCCGTGTCGTCGTTCAGCGACCCCCCCATGACCTCGATTTCAGGGCCACCATAAGGAGTGATGCCGTGTTTGCTTTCAGCAGCGGTTACCTCCTTTGATACGAGCGCTGCTCCGGCGATCGAGTGGAGGGTACTCCCGTCGGCGAAGCCCAGGTCGTACGT